>JAILRI010000095.1 GCA_024698555.1 Lachnospiraceae bacterium | reverse complement strand
AGGCCAGGGGTTCGATCCCCCTATGCTCCATATATAGTTTTTATTTAAGCCGTCGCGCCGGGATAGCGCGGCGGCTTATTTTTTACGTTTACCGATATGCCCAGAAGCGGAAGACTGAATTTTTTTCTTATAAAATATAATTATGCTTGTATTAGAGGAAAATATGGTATATAATGTATTATGTCTGATTGTGTGATACTATATTTTGTGGTTATATTCGATAAACAATTGGTTTTTTCATGGTATTTATACTGATATGTTTGGAAATAAAATAAAAAAGCTTATTTGCTTTGTTGTTTCTGTTTTGCTCTTGTGCGGCCTGTGGGGCTGCAGTAAAGCCGATCCGGTGCCTGAACAGATGAAGCAGCCGCCAGATAAGGCGAGGCATGTAAGGATAGATGTGTCCGGATACGGCAGTATGGAGTTTGTACTGGCAGGTGACGGTGCAGAGCAGATAATAACTGATTTTACAGAACGGGCAAAAAACGGTTTTTATGACGGAAAGCCTGTATATATGGTAATAAAGGACTATTGCATCATGGCAGGTGATGCAGATGCGGTATCTGATAGTGCCGCCGGTAATGGACAGAGTGCTGATGCCGGCGATAATGCTGAGAACAGCGCAAAAAACGGTAATAACCGGTATTATCCTTTTTATGGAGCGTTGTGTATTACCGATATCGCCGGTAATCCTTCGGCGGAGCATTTTACCGTTATAGGCGCGGATACGGAGTTTTTGAACGGGCTCGAAGAATTGCTGGCATACAGAAAGATAACGCCGGCGGAGTATTATGCGACTGCCTACGGAGTTGAACTCGATGAAGAAACTCTTAAGCTGTTTGGCCAGTACGGCGGCGCGCCATGGCTGTACGGGCATTGCAGGGTGTTCGGTCAGATGGTTGAAGGCTTTGACGTGCTGAAGGCCATCAGTGCGGTGCCGGTGAGTGATGACGCCGATTTTAAGCCGGACGAAGAGATCCTGATAAAAAGTGTATCGGTTTATTGATCTTTCTCTGACTTCCTGAGAAACAAGGTTTTGATGAAATCGGGCCACAGTTTTCGATGAGAGGCGGGAACATAATAGTTGTTTTAAATGTGATAGATACTGTGTGGAGGAGTTTATGTGGGACAATCTGAATGTAGACGGATTCCATTTTGACAATGCCTCTGACTATTCCGAGGCAAAGAAGGAATCCGAAGCAATTGAATACATCTGTTCCAAAATGGACGTGAATGATCCCGAAGTTGCGTTCAAGGTATACTATAAGCTCCTTGAAAGGCAGAATCTGCATACGATAGTGGGATTCACGTTTTTAAAGAGCTTACGTGACAGGATACTTGAATCTCATATAATAAATGAAAAGGAACTAAAAGCGATCAATGCTCCCAAGGTTGATCTAAGACCCGTCGAGGCCCAGTGGTCCGCGCAGACCGGTGATGAAACCTCGCTGGAGATCGATTCGCTGAGTTCCGACAAAGAAACGGCTGAAGCAGCCTCAGTCATACCGAGAAGAGACAAGTCAAAAGAGAAAAAACTTAAGGTGGTCGCAGATTACTATCGTAACAAATACAAGAAGAGTTTCCTGGTCATCGCGGCTCTCATAGTCGTGATACTGGTGCTGTTCGGGATAACTTACTACCGCGGCAATCTGAATCTCGACGATGCCGAGGTGATGGTTCAGGATAAATACGCGGCCTGGGCTGAGGAACTCGCTGAAAAAGAAGCTCAGCTGGACTTAAGGACCAGAGAGCTCAACGCCAAAGAGATAGAGCTGAACGAGCGGGAGCTCGGGATGCCGGGGTCGGAGAGGGGATCCAAGTGAGAGTTCAGGCGGGGTGTTCTGAAAAGTTACTATCAAGGGGTATTGTTGCATGGATATGCTCAAGGTTCTCGTCGCGGATGACGAGATGAGGATGCGTAAGCTGGTCAGGGACTTTCTGGTTAAAAATGAATTCCTGGTAGTGGAGGCGGCTGACGGGGAAGAGGCTCTGGAAAAATTCTTTTCCGACAAGGATATAGCTCTGGTAGTTCTGGACGTCATGATGCCCAAACTCGACGGATGGCAGGTGTGCAGGGAAATACGCAGCGAATCCAAGGTCCCGATCATCATGCTGACGGCTAAAAGCGATGAAAGAGACGAACTGCTGGGCTTTGATCTGGGGGTGGATGAATATATCACCAAACCCTTCAGCCCCAAGATACTGGTAGCCCGTATCGACGCGATCCTGCGCAGAACCGGCGCATACGCCGAGGAATCTGTCGAGATCGGCGGGATAACTCTGAACAAGCAGGCACATGAAGTACTGATAGATGGCCGGCCCATAGAGCTTTCTGCCAAGGAGTTCGAACTGCTTTCTTTTTTTATAACCAACAGGGGCGTTGCGCTATCGCGCGACAAGATACTCAATAACGTCTGGAATTACGATTATTTTGGCGATGCACGCACGATAGATACCCATGTAAAGAAGCTGCGCAGCAAGATGGGAGATAAGGGAGATTATATCAAAACCATCTGGGGCATGGGGTATAAGTTTGAAGCATGATCTTTAGAGGTAACCTGAGTGAAAAAATCCTTAAGGTTTAAGTTTACCCTGATTTTGATCCTGGCGATGGCGTTTCTGATAGCTCTGTGCTGGATCTTAAATCAGGTTTTTTTGGAAAAATATTACCAGAAAAACAAAGTAAAAATGCTGAGCGAAAGCTATCATGTGGTCAATCAGACCATGGGCTCCGATACGGAGATCTCCGATGCCGCGGCCGACAGCATGGAGAAGACCGAGAATTCCTACAATGTCAGCATTTATGTCATTTCCGATATTTATTCGATGTTCGGAAAGATGATGGTACGGTATACTTATCCGCTGGAAATGGATTCGGGCGATTTCGGCAGCGTCGGGATATTTAAAAATGACCGTTATGACAGGATCAGCAGGTCGTTGATAGGATATTTTATTGTCAGCGGCGCAAATGAAAGGCAGCCGGATGACGAACAGACAGGTGAGGACGAACAACAGGCCGATGGGAGCAAACAGCCCACTTCAGCCCCGATGCCCGTGGACAACACACAGCAGCTGCTCATGACCAGGGAAGGGATGTATGATGTTTATAAGCTGTACGACAAGAGCATAGATTCGTATTTTATTGATCTTATTGGCTTTCTGGATAACGGCAACCTGGTATTTATCCGGTCAAGTTATGAAAATATACAGGAAAGCGTGGCTATTTCCGGCAAGTTCCTGGCGCTGGTGGGGGTCTGCACCATCATTGTCGGAGCAGTGTTCATGTTTATCGTAAGCTCTTCTTTCACGGGACCGATACTGGAGCTGGCCCGGATCTCCGAACGGATGGCGGGACTTGATTTTGAATCCCATTATGAGGATGTGAAGCGCAAGGATGAGATTGGGCAGCTCGGAAACAGCATCAATTTGATGTCGGACAAGCTGGAGCGTACTATCACCGATCTGAAGACCGCCAATATCGAGCTGGAAAAGGATATAGCTCAAAAGGTGGAGATCGATGAGCTGAGAAAGGAATTCCTCTCAAATGTCTCTCATGAGCTCAAAACTCCCATTTCCCTGATCCAGGGGTATGCCGAAGGGCTTAAGGACAATATCAATAATGATGCCGAAAGCAGGGATTTTTACTGTGACGTGATCATTGACGAAGCACATAAGATGAACAATATGGTCAAAAAGTTGCTTTCGCTCAATGAGATAGAGTTCGGGAACAATAAACTGGATCTGGAACGCTTTGATATCGTTGCTTTAGTCCGGGGAGTCGCGTCCTCCATCGATATACTTGCTTCCCAGAAACAGGTCAGCGTTGTGTTCAATGAGCATGAACCTGTTTACGTATGGGCAGATCAGGGGATGATAGAGGAGGTTGTCACAAACTATATCAGCAACGCGATAAATCATGTTGCGGGTCAGAGAATAATTGATATCAGATTCACCCTTCATGAATCTAAAGCGAGAGTTTCAGTTTTTAATACAGGAGAACAGATTCCGGAGGATATGCTGGATAACATCTGGGTGAAATTCTTCAAGATAGATAAAGCCAGAACCCGCGAATATGGCGGTTCGGGCATAGGCCTTTCGATCGTAAAGGCTATCATGGAACAGCACCGTGAGGCATACGGAGTCATCAATCATCCTCATGGGGTAGAATTTTATTTTGAACTGGATACTTCAAAAAATTTAGAATAATCATGCTATTTTACAACTATTTTCTTGCAAATAATATAATGTTGTGATAATATTATTCTATGAATGACTTCAGTATTTGTTTTTTTGTATCATTTTTTCGCTAATACGAAGATGATACCTGATAATGCACATGTAAATTGAGGTGTCAGACGATGAATAAGAGATTTTTGTTTTTTCTGCTGACATTGACTGCGATACTGCTGCTTTCGGGATGCGATCTGGGCAAGCCTACCATACCTCTTACTGAACAGGAATCCGACGCGATCGCTCAGTACAGCGCTCATCTGCTGATGAAGCACGGGGCTGCCGGATTGTACGGCGAGAGGCTTATGGACAAGAAAGAATATGAGGATGCCATAGAGGAGAGGGAAGCCATTCTGCATCCCACACCTACGCCGGAGCCTACACCTACACCGGATCCCAATGCGGGCAGTGAAGATGTTCCCGGCGGACAGGGCGGTTCGGGGAAGGAGGATACATCAAATATTCCCGGGACAAAAGTGACCGCCAGCGAGCTGTTTAACCCTTCGCTGTTTGATATAACTGTGAGAGATTATGTTATCAGCGATTCTTTCCTGGGTACTCTCGAATCATTTGTGCTTACTGCAAAGGAAGATGAGGAGATAGTCGCCGTCAATCTGGATGTTAAGAATATAACTGCTGAGACCCAGCATTTTGATTATCATGATTATGGGGTAAAGATGGCGCTTGCAGCCAATAACACCTCATCATACGAACCGGAGCTGTCGCTGCTCGCCAATGATTTTCAGTTTACACCGTCTGATATAGAAGCGGGTGAGACATTTACCGGTACAGTGATCTTCTTTATCCCTTACGGAAGCGAGGATCTGATCTTTAGAATTATAGGCAATTCTACAGCCTATGAATTAAACTTAAATAATACGTCGGAGGTAGAGAATGGAAACTAATATTTTATTGGAGAGCGGCACTAACGAGCTGGAAATTCTGGAATTTGAGATCGGTGCGAACCATTATGGTATCAATGTTGCCAAGATCAAGGAAATCCTTCCTTACAAGGCTCCGACTCCCATACCCAATGCGCATCCCTGCATTGAGGGTATTTATATGCCTCGTGATGTCATCATCACCATTGTTGATCTGGCCAAGTCGTTAAACATTCCTCCGAGTGCCAATATTAATAACGATATGTACATCGTAACAAATTTCAATCAGCTGAATATCGCGTTCCATGTACATAATGTTCTCGGTATCAACCGTGTATCCTGGGCTGAGATATCAAAGCCCGAGGAGTCGATCAATA
The DNA here is from genome assembly GCA_024698555.1 of Lachnospiraceae bacterium. Classification (GTDB taxonomy): domain Bacteria; phylum Bacillota; class Clostridia; order Lachnospirales; family Lachnospiraceae; genus RUG11977. Next base: position 10,071 of record JAILRI010000095.1, on the reverse strand, counting down.
ACGGCGGCAACGGCGTTGCTACCGGTATCATCAAGATGAATGACCGTCTGATAGTCATCCTTGACTTCGAGAAGATCGTATCCGACATCAGCCCCGAGACCGGACTGAAGGTTTCCGATATCGACAAGCTCGGCGAGCGTGAACGTAACAATTCACCTATCCTTATTGCTGAGGATTCACCGCTCCTTTCCAAGCTTATCACTGATTCGCTTCATAAGGCCGGATATAATAATATTATTGTCAATAACAACGGTCAGGAAGCTTACGATAAGCTGCTGGAGATCAAGGAAAAAGGCGGTATCGGCAAGGATGTGACCTGTGTCATCACTGATATTGAGATGCCTCAGATGGATGGTCACCGTCTGACCAAGCTGATCAAGGATGACAATGAGCTCAAGAAGCTGCCCGTTGTTATATTCTCTTCACTGGTCAATGAGGAGATGAGGCGTAAGGGCGAGTCTCTGGGTGCTGACGCTCAGCTTTCCAAACCCGAGATCGGCAAGCTTGTGCTTGAAATAGACAAGCTTCTGATCAAAAGCAGGGGTTAATCTGCGTAATCAATATGGAGCTATGACCTGATTATGGCTATATGCAGAATGTGTCACAAGTCCATCCCTGACGGGATGGACTTCTGTGAGGAATGTTCAATTAAGCGGAATAATCAAGCAGACGAATCCTATCTGGATAGTCTGCTTAGTTCTGTTTCAGGGAATTCTGCAGTTAAGCCTGTCAATCCGCTCCTTAAGAAGAAAAATGATATAGCTGAAAACGACGATAACAATGCGGCAGTGGGTTCCGGAGTTTCAGCGGATTCGCTGGATGAACTGCTGGGAAGCATTGATGATATTGATGACTCGTCATATACTCCCGAAGAAGATGTGAGTCTGGACAGTCTGCTGGCCGGTCTGGAAGAGGAGCTCAATCCTTCAGGTACCGTTTCAGCATCTGATGATGTCCCTGAGTTTGATCTGGATTCTTTGGGGACTGATCCGAGCATACCTGAAACTGATATGTCAGATGTTTCCGGTGAGCCGATACCGGATGTTACAGACGGTTTGATAACCGATATGCCGGAAGAAAGCGTACCGGATGCCATGGACGGATTGATCCCCGATATGCCCATAGACGGAACTGCTGACATGTCAGGCATTTCCGATGAACCGATATCCGATGTTTCGATGGGAGGAATCGGTGATATGCCGGGGATTTCCGATGAACCGACAGCTGATATTTCGATGGACGGAATCGGTGATATGCCGGGCATTTCCGATGAACCGATACCCGATGTTCCGATGGCCGGAACCGGTGATATGCCGGGGATTTCCGATGAACCGATCTCCGATGTTTCGGTGGATGAAATCGGTGATATGCCGGGGATTTCCGATGAATCGATATCCGATATATCGATGGAAGGAACCGATGATATTTCGTCAGCCATATCCGCGGAAGATATTACAGATGTTCCCGGTGAGCCTATACCGGATGCTATGGATGGTTTGATATCCGATATTCCCGCAGAGAACGTACCGGATGCCATGGACGGTATGATTTCCGATATACCGATAGACGGAAGTGCTGATATGTCAGGAATATCGGATGAACCGATCTTGGATATGCCGATAGACCAAAGTGCTGATATGTCAGGTATTTCGGATGAACCGATATCCGATATATCGATGGACGAAACCGCTGATATGTCAGGTATTTCGGATGAACTGATTTCCGATGTTTCGATGGACGGAACCGATGATATTTCGTCAACCATACCCGCGGAAGATATTACAGATGTTCCCGGTGAGCCTGTTTCGGACACTATGGATGGTCTGATGTCCGATATGCCGGAAGAAAGTACACCGGACGCTATGGATGGTCTGATTTCTGATATACCGGAAGAGAGTACACCGGATGTTACGGATGGAATGATGTCCGATATGCCGGGCGTTTCCGAACCCGATACCGGCGAGGATATGGATGAGCTGCTCTCCAGTCTGCTCAGCAGTATGGACGACGCAAAGAAAAATGCTCCGCCTGAAGAAGAGAATCCAATCAAATCCGATGATATTGAAGGGTTGTTTGACGAGGCTGAATCACTTATAGGACCGTCAGATGACACCCAAACGAGTACCGGCAGCGGGGATACAGGCGATATTGAACTTCCTTCTGATTTTGAGATACCTGATATCAACAGTATAGATGAAACGTCTGTCCAGGAAGGATTGCCTGATGATCTTGGAACCATAGACGTAACAGATATTCCGGATAACGGCGGAACTTCTGAAAACGGTGATTCGCTGGATATCGACAGTATCTTGAGCGAATCCGGTCTGGATCTGAATCTGAATGACGCTTCGCTGTCCCAGCCGGATCCACAGATCGAGACACCTGCGGATACAGATCAGCAGTCCGGTGAACAGAACATTCAGGTATTGAACGAGATCCCGAATGATACGGGAATAAGCGCCGATGATCTGATGGCTCTGAACGAGGGTTTGGATATAGATCTGGGTAATGGTGATCAGGGACCTGTTATTTCGGCACCCGGAGATACATCCGATATCACGATGATAGATCCTATTACCGGAGAGGCGCTGGATCAGGCAAACATTGATATGATGTTTGCAGACGTCGCGGATGAAGGCTCAAAGACATTTTTATCCGAGGAAGATCTGGAGAACTCATCACTTGGCGGTGATCCAGGCATAGGAAGCTTCCTTGAAGAGATCGACACCGGCGAATTTGAAGAAAGGATCAAGAATCTAAGCGAAGAGGAGCCGGACAAAAAAAGCGGTAAAAAGAAAAAGAAGAAAAAGAGTCTGTTTCAACGTCTCTTTGCCAATATAGAACTTACTCCCGAACAGATAAAAGAGCGGGATGATAAGGCCAAGGCTGAAGAAGAAGCCAAGAAGAAAACCGAAGAGGATAAAAAGAAAAAGGCCGAACAGTCCAAGGAACAAAAGGAGCAGGCAAAGGCTGAAGCCAAAGCAAAGGCTGAAGAAGATGCCAAGAAGAAGGCCGAAGAGAAGAAGCGCAAAGCTGAGGAAGCCAAGGAAAAGGCTAAAAAGAAGAAAGAAGAAAGACTGGCCATTGAGGAATTTGAGGCGGACGAAGGACGCATCAACCGTGCCGGCGCGACTATTCTTTTCGTTATCTTTGCGCTCCTTACCATTTTCATCATAGTGGGAACAAATATCTATTCATACAATCTGAGCATTCAGACCGCGGAAGAAGAGTTCGGCGAGAAACACTATAATGAGGCCTACTATCAGGTGTATGGACTGAAGGTTCAGGATAAGGATATCGAGCTTGTAGATAAGATCATGACTGCGATGTATGTACAGAATGCTTTGAATTCGTACAACAATTACATGTATTCGCACAATGATGAGAAAGCTCTCGACGCGCTGCTCAAGGGTCTGCAAAGATATGACAAATATCTGGAGCTGGCAGCCCTGCTGGGAATAACAGAAGATCTGAATTATCTGAAGAGTCAGATACTGGTAGCTCTTGACAAGGATTTTGATATTTCCGAAAAACAGGCATATGACATGCTGGCTATCCGGGATGATCTGGATTACAGCGAATATATTTACTCTCTGCTGGGGACGTACGACCTGGAGATATTTGAGTAGATGCTGAGTACTTTTGCATGAGGTTTATTATTCCCGGATAAACCGGGCGAAGAAGTTTTTGTGATGGAATTGCTATAAGGGACTGTCACATCCTTTTGGACTCTATGAGACAGCCCCTTTATTGTTTAAAACAAGAGTTCGGAGGAGTGTTATGGTAGGCGTGATTGAATATGATGCCGGCAATATTTCCAGCGTAATGAGAGCTTTAAAATTTCTGGGGAAGGAACCGGAACTGACCAATGACCCGGATGTACTCAAAAAATGCGATCATGTCGTATTTCCCGGCGTGGGCGCGTATTTTAGCGCTATGGAAAGCCTCAGGAAAAGCGGACTGGTTGAAACCATAAGAGAGATCATAAGTGCCGGTACTCCTTTTTTGGGGATATGTCTGGGACAGCAGCTGCTTTTTGACGAGAGTGAAGAAATAATAGGCAGTACCGATACCGGAGCGCAAAAAATAGAAGGCTTGAAGATTTTAAGGGGCAGCATAAAGCGTTTTAAAGAAAAGGAAGGCTATAAGATACCGCATATGGGCTGGAATTCACTTCAGATTCAGAAACAGGAGTTCAGGCTCTTTGAAGGTATCGACAACGGCAGTTTTGTTTATTTCGTGCATTCTTATTATCTGGAGGCGGAAGAAAATGGTATAGTCGCCGCTAAGACCGATTATATCAATACTTTTGACAGCTCGGTGGAGAAGGATAATATCTTTGCCTGCCAGTTCCATCCCGAAAAATCCGGGGATATAGGACTGGAAATCCTGAAGAATTTCTGCAGGGCTTAGTATTTCGTTTCATAATAGCTGAACCGATTGCTTGCCTGCTTATCACGATAGCACAAGACTGAAAGCTTCGACGCGGCCGGGGAAACATTGATTAAGAATACACACGGCTGTTTGTGCCGGAGCCAAATAGCATGGATGTGCAGGAGGATTAATATGCTTACAAAAAGGATAATTCCATGTCTTGATGTAGATCATGGACGGGTGGTCAAAGGAACGAAATTTTTAAACTTGCGTGACGCGGGCGATCCTGTTTTGGTTGCGGCGCAGTATGGAAAGAGCGGTGCTGATGAACTGGTCTTTCTTGATATTACCGCATCCAGCGACCACCGGGATACCGTGGTGGATATGGTGAAAAGGGTTGCGGAGCAGGTCTTTATACCGTTTACCGTAGGCGGAGGTATCAGGACTACTGAGGATTTTAAACTTATACTGCGTGCAGGCGCGGATAAATGCGCGGTAAACTCGGCCGCCATAGACAGACCTGAGCTTATAAAAGAGGCGGCCGCGATATTCGGCAGTCAGTGCGTGGTACTGGCGATCGACGCAAAAAGACGGACCGATGGAAACGGATGGACTGTGTATAAGCATGGCGGCAGGCTGGATATGGGACTTGACGCGGTAGAATGGGCTGTCAGGGGAGCAGGCTTGGGCGCCGGAGAAATACTTCTTACCAGCATGGACTGTGACGGTACCAAGGAAGGATATGATCTGGAACTGACCCGCGCAGTTTCCGACGCGGTCAATGTTCCTGTGATCGCTTCGGGCGGAGCCGGAAAACTTGAGCATTTTAAGGATGCGATTGAAAAAGGCCATGCGGATGCGGTACTGGCTGCCAGTCTGTTCCACTTTGGTGAGATCGCGATAAGTGATCTTAAGGATTACCTGAAAAATGAGGGAATTCCGGTCAGATTATGAGTGTTTACAGTGATAATAAAAAAACAAAAACCGGAGCGAAAAACTCCGGTTTTATTATGTCCGTCAGAGACAGATCACAGTGTGTTAACTGCAGCCTGAAGGTGTGATACCTTATGAGCTACGGTGTTCTTATGATATACGCCCTTGGCACCTGCCTTTGCAAGGTAGGCGGCAGTCTCTTTAAATGCGGTATTCGCAAGTTCCTTGTCGCCGGCAGCCACGGCAGCAAGAACCTTCTTTGTAAGGGTTTTGCATTTGGACTTGATCATCTTATTTCTTAAAGTCTTGGTCTCGATGACTTTGATACGCTTCTTTGCAGATTTGATATTAGCCAACTTTCATTCACCTCCGTTCTTTACAGATTCTTACGCGGCATGAACCGCTTTGATGACTCAGGTACGGACACGATCGCACCTGTACACACATACGAAGATATAATATATAAATAATAAGCAAAAGTCAAGAGATATTTTGAAATTTTGTCCTTGTTTGAATGGCGGATATATGGTAAAATATCTGTAACTTTACAAATCTCCGGATAGATTTGGTAAAAATGTTCATGTTAAAGCATTGCGCTTACTGAATTCATTATGTATGATCACGGGTTATCTTTATGGATAAAAAAGAGATAAGGACTGTTATGGCAGGACAGAAAAATAAACTGCTGCCTCTTGATATCTGCAGGCTTTCAAGGCCGGCTATCGACAATATCCTGAACCTGCCGGAATTTATTTCGGCTTCATCCATGTACATTTATATGGAGTATAATCAGGAGATCATCACACATCCGATTATGAGCAAGGCATGGGAGATGGGCAAAAGAGTTGCGGTTCCAAAGATCCTGGACAAAAAAATGAACTTTTACTATATCGAGAGCTTTGATGATGTTATTTCTGGGTATAAGGGGATACTTGAACCCTTGAACGATGTCATTGCCGAGGAAGAGCAGGCTCTCGTGATCATGCCGGGACTCGCGTTTGACAGGGAGTTTAACAGGATCGGTTACGGCGGAGGCTTTTACGATAACTTTTTTAATACGCATAAAGGCAGTGATTACATAAAAGTGGGCCTATGCTATGATTTCCAGGTTATGGATCATTTTGACAAGGATGCTCATGACGTTCCGGTAGATATCATAGTAACGCCTTCGGCAGTATTTAGAAAGAATTCATGAAACGGAACCAAACTGATATGGATTTTATAAATGATATTACAAAGCTGAATCAGACGGAACTTTTTGTTCTGGATATGGACGGCACTTTTTATCTGAGTGACGATATCATCGAAGGGTCGCTCGAGTTTCTGGAAAAGGTCAGAAATACCGGAAGGAGATTTCTGTTTTTTACCAATAATTCTTCAAAGGATAAAAAGCTGTATATAACCAAACTGGCCAAAATGAACTGTTTTATCGGCCCGGAGGATATCTATACTTCGGGCGATGTGACTATCAGCTATCTGAAAAAACACTATCCTGACAGATCGGTGTTTTTGCTCGGTACGCCGCCGCTTGTGGAGAGCTTCGCAAAGGCGGGCATTTTTTTAAAACAGGATATGAATGATACCGCGGATATCGTTGTGGTGGGGTTTGACATGACCCTGACCTACGACAAGCTTGAACACGCGTGTACACTTATTAGGAACGGCGCGACATTTATCGCGACGCATCCGGACATTAACTGTCCTGTGACAGGCGGTTTTATTCCCGACTGCGGGGCTTTTATCGCCGCGATCAGCCTGTCTACGGGTGTTTCGCCGCTGATCCTGGGCAAGCCTTACGTACAGACGGCGGACATGATAGAGCTGATGAGTGGAGTGCCAAAGGCCCGTACCGCTTTCGTGGGAGACAGGCTTTATACTGATGTTGCCTGCGGTGTAAAAAACGGAGCAATGGGGATATTGGTGCTTTCCGGAGAGTGTTCCTTTGAGGATATCGAAAAGTCTGACGTTAAGCCTGATTTTGTGTTCGACAGACTTTATGATATAGGAAAGGCGCTGAAATGATATCTTTTACATACGTTAAATAAAGCACCCGGCAGGGGGATTGATATGGGTAATAAGAAATACAGATGTGATTGCAGGTGCACTAAAAAACGGAACAAGGATGTTGAGGACAATCCGGCTGATAACAGTTCGGTGAAAAAAAGACCGGTCTTGAAAAGAGCATGTAACGAAGCCGGTCTGATGTTGAAAAAGCAAGCTGAAAAGATCGACTCCAGCAATTTTATGAAGCATCTGCGGACGATCAACAGACATAAGAAGCTGGTGTTTATACACTGTCTGAAGGCAGGGATTCCCGTTCAGGGGCTGCTGCATGACCTTTCCAAGTATTCGCCTTCGGAGTTTGTATACGGGATCAAATATTATTCCGGCGAGAGAAGCCCGAATGAGGGTGAGCGCGAGGATTACGGATACTCTAAAGCCTGGATGCACCACAAGGGCAGAAATAAGCACCATTTTGAGTATTGGACCGATTATAATCTTGAAGCACACAAGGTCATGCCGGTAAAGATGCCGTTGAATTACGTGATAGAGATGTTCTGTGACCGTGTGGCCGCAGGAAAGGTATATAAGGGCAGCGCGTACACCGATGCTTCGCCGTACGAGTATTTTGACAAGGGAAGATCAAGGCGTACCATCCATCAGGAAACCAGTGATTTTTTGGAGAAACTGCTCAAAATGCTTGCGGAAAACGGCGAAAAATTCACGTTTGCATATATCAGAGATTATAGAAAAAAGCATAAGGATTACTGAGCCGGATGCGGTAATAACTGATCATGAAATGAGTGCTCACCATAAGAAAAAGAGAGTCTTGTCGCGAGCCGGAAAGGGCAGAAGATGGCATATTCAGATAAACTAAACGGCTTCTGGGAGGAAGGCTATCATTTTTATTTTGAGATCAGGGATGATAAGCTGACTGTCAGGGAATACAGACGCAAGATCACGCTCGAGACGACTATCGAGTATGACGCGGCCGGTGTTGAGGCAGGGGTAAAAACTCTGATAAAGCTCGCGGACAATGTGCTTTCCTACGGCGGTTCCAATAATCCCATGTCATGGTTTGAGGAGATGTACTACGAGGACGGGCTGATACAGCTCATGGAAGGATATTCCTTTATGGACCGCAAGGATCCTTACACTTTGAAAAAGGTGGAAAGGGGACCCTTTGACCATATCATCATCAGGGACGATGAGTACCATGACTTTCTGGAGGGCGAGTGGGTACAATGGTCGGTTTCAGGCGATTATTCCAAGAAGGAAACCCTGTATATCCATGACAATGAATTCCATTGGAGGCTTCACGGCGGTAAATTTCATGTGGTTACCTACAACTATGACCGTGAGAGCGTTTACCTGGTGCCCTGGGACCTGACTGAAAGCGATTTTCGCAGCTGTACCCAGTTCAGGGTTTATCCGGACATGCTGACGACCAATGAGATAATCTGTGATATGAGCACGCCTGTTTCGGTATTCGCAAGGGAAGAGAACATCGAAAAAATTGAAGTTCCTGGCGGCGCAAAAACCGGGGGCGTGTCCGTTATGGGACCAGGGGCGTATGCTCCCATACCTTGGGGCGAAATTAAAATGGTTTCGGGTAAAACGTTGTTTGATGTTACCAAGGAGCAGCAACAGGGATTTATGAACGGCATGATGGACGGCTCATATATGAACGACCAAAGCAATCCGGCTTACACTGCGGCAGTTAATGGTTCGGGGAGCGGCAATGACGGTCAGAAAACTTCAGATGGCGGTAATCCGAGCAGTCAGGGAAGCACACCGTCCGAGGAGGAACCGGCCAAGTGTACCGCGACGCCTGAATTTATTCCTGTGAGGAAAGACGGGGATGATCCTTACCGCTTGAAGAAGCCTTACGCATGTCCGAACTGTAAGACGATATTCGAGGACAGGCTGGCGCATTTTTGCTGGAATTGTGGCCAGCCGCTGAGGTGAAAAAATAATATAACAGGAGAATAAATATGGAACTGATCAAAAATGGAGTATACCTGCTGAATGGGAAAGAAATAATTGAGGACGGCGCAGATGCATCTGTGAAGCTTTCCTCGCGAGGGATTAACGTTGGCAAGGAAGAACTTAAGAAAAATACGTTAGCCTGCGGTATCCTGACAAAGCATAATACAAGCGCGGATGACAGGCATCTGAAGATAAAGTTTGATAAGATCACCTCACACGACATAACTTATGTGGGGATCATACAGACCGCAAGGGCCAGCGGACTTGAGAAGTTCCCGATCCCTTACGTACTGACCAACTGCCATAACTCTCTGTGCGCGGTGGGCGGCACGATAAATGAGGACGATCATTTCTTTGGTCTCACGTGTGCAAGGAAGTATGGTGGAGTGTATGTTCCCCCTCATCAGGCAGTGATCCACCAGTATGCCCGTGAGATGCTGGCAGAGTGCGGCGGCATGATACTCGGATCGGATTCACATACGCGTTACGGAGCACTGGGTACCATGGCAGTCGGTGAAGGCGGCGGCGAGCTTGCAAAGCAGCTGCTGGGAAAGACTTATGATGTCAATATGCCTGAGGTAGTCGGTATCTATCTGACAGGCGCGCCCTCATACGGTGTGGGACCGCAGGATGTGGCATTGGCACTCATCGGCGCAACCTTTGACTCGGGCTTTGTGAAAAACAAGGTGCTGGAATTCGTAGGACCCGGCATAGCAAACCTTTCCGTTGACTTCAGGATCGGCGTAGATGTCATGACCACCGAGACCACATGTC
>JAILRI010000088.1 GCA_024698555.1 Lachnospiraceae bacterium | reverse complement strand
TTTAAAATATTTTGAGACATTTTCAAAAATGGTTGACACACCTTTTTTCACTTCATACGTTTTACTTTTGAAAGTTGTAGCGGGCATCAGGTTCCGTTATTTAAGAATCGATGTACTCATGCAACATCCGGTATTTTACAGAGAATCAGTTATTCTCTTCAGCGCGTTATACGCCGTTTCGAAGGCTTCTGCACCGCTCATGGCCGTACCCGTATCATGCTTCACGCTCACTCCGTCCTTTTCGAGCCCGGCAAATCCGCTGAAATCAAACAGATGCGGCTCAAGCGAAAGGAACCCGTTAAAACCCCTGTCAAACAGTTTTTTCAGAATATCCGCCACATGGCCGTCTCCATAGCCCGCCGGTACCACGCTGCCATCGGCGAGCTTCGCATCCTTTACATGAATGTAGACAATGTAATCCTTTAGAAGCTCATATGCTTCGAGGGTATCCTGACGAGCCTGCACAAAGTTGGCGAAGTCAAATATCGCCTGAAAATGCTCCCCGTAGAAATTGTCCATAAGCTTTCTGCACTCAGGCGCAAGCTCTCCATAAATGCCTTTTTCATTCTCATGGAGCAGAACTGCGTCTTCGGCCTTCGCATAATCCACAAACCGGCCGATGCGTTCCATTACCGCATCTTCGTAGTACTGCAGATTGCTCTTACGGATCTCATCCCTGTCAGCATCGGGAGAACTGCAGCCGTTCCTGATCAATTCCGTATCCGACGGGCGGTTCCCCCTGATCTTATCTTCGGGAATATAGAAGCTGAACATCCTGATATGACGGCAGTCCATCATATGCGCGATCTCCACGCCGCGCTTGAACTCGTCAAAATGCTGCCCGAAAGGCTCATCGATCCCTATCTTTCCGAAGGGCGAACCCACTGCCGAAAGCCTGATACCGGCATAATCAAGTCTTTTTTTGATCTCCCTGACCTTGTCATCATCATGAAATACCAGCGTATTTCCGTCTACTCCCCGCATTTCCACATAGTGCATATTCAACTTGTGTAGCATTTCTATTTGTGTAGAAAGATCATCGGCGATCTCATCCGCAAAGCCGGTCAAGCTGTATTTTTTGTTCATTTTTTACTCCGTTCTGCTGCCATTATACAGACAGCATATATGATAATATCAGTTCTTTATCAGTTACAATTCACACCCCGCCATCCTTTCGCAAACAATTACCGCATGGCGTTTCCTGTCGTGAGCCGCCTGTTTCGCAACGTAAAACCTGCGATGCTCAATAAGTTCCCGTCGTATCGAACACCACTCCGCTGGCTGTCTTTTTCTTCGATTTTGCCCTGCGTTTGTTAAGTTCTGTAAGAAACAGTTCCTCATCAAATGGTATCTCAACTGTCCTGTCAAGCCAGGATGAGAGATACATCGCATTGGACAGGGTGAGTCCCCGGATCCCTTCCGTGCCTTCCGCTATCAGCTTTCCTCCGTGCAGTATCCTTTCCGCAAACGCCTTCATGACTCCCGTATGCTGCTCATTCTTCCCGTCGGTCTCTATCTCGGTCCGGGTCACGTGAGGCTGCGCAAACCCTTCCTTCGATGTTTTGCAGTGAACACGCTCGTTAGTGTCAAGTCTGTCAAAGAACAGCTTTCCATGTTCGCATACGACCTTTCCCATTTCAAAGGTCAGCTCAAGGCGGTTGGTTCCGGGTGTGTCGCCCGTAGTCGTCACGAATACGCCGGTTGCGCCGTTCTCATATTCAAGATATGCGGTCACATCATCCTCCACCTCGATATCGTGCCATTTCGCCTCATGGCAGAAAGCCCTGACCTTCTTCGGCATGCCGCACAGCCACTGAAGCAGGTCAAGCTGGTGAGGACACTGGTTTAAGAGGACTCCGCCGCCTTCTCCGTCCCAGGTAGCCTTCCAGTCAGCCGCGTCATAATACGCCTGAGTGCGGTACCAGTCCGTGATTATCCAGTTTACGCGCTTTAGGTTCCCCAACTCCCCGCTTTCTATCATCTCATGCAGCTTTCTGTAAACACAGTTGGTACGCTGATTGAACATGATCGCAAACACCTTGTCACTCCCTGCCGCGACCTCGTTCATCTCACGAACCTGTTTTGTATACACGCCCGCCGGTTTCTCACTGAGCGCGTGCACACCGTGCTGCATCGCATATATTACAAATTCCGGATGAAAATAGTGTGGAGTCGCGATCAGCACCGCGTCCACCTTCCCCGAGTCTATCAGTTCCTTTCCGTCCGAAAACAAGGCCACATCTCCGGGGAGGTTTTCTTTCGCCCAGTCCAGCCTTTCCTGCCTGATATCGGCAACCGCGGTGAGCTTCATCTCAGGCACATCGCCCTTAATAAGTGTCCTTGCATGGTTTGAGCCCATGCCGCCTATACCTATGATACCAAGTCTTACCTGCTCCATGTCTGCCTCCTGTTTTTTATTTCCGGACTTGCTTTAATTTTTTATTTATCACTTTTTTTCTATGTTTTTCCTTATTTTTCTCAGTACTATCCAATTTGCCGGCATATCAAAATAAGCTATGCCTACCGTTCTATCCGGCCGGGCATCGGTAACATCATCTCCTGTACGCATAAATCTTCATCATCGTCCTGAAAGAGTTCTCTGCGCCCTTTAGATTTACCGGGAAAGGATCACCTGTCGTAAGACATCTGTAGAAGTCCTCTATGCAGGCCTTATGCCCTGACCCCCAGTAATCCTTTATTGTACAGGGATGTTGCCCGATCTGCTGACAATCCTCTCCTTTGGTCTGCCGCACTCTTATCACCCCGGCAGACTTATCTGAGGCAATCTGCGCAGTACTACCTGCTTGTAGGTTCTCTGCAACACCTTTGACCGGTATATCAGATGCAAGGATGAGAAAACCGTCTTCCTCATTTTCCAGGAAAACCGTCGAGCCGTTCATTGATATCCTGCCCTTATCTCCCTGCAGCTCCAGTATGACGGGTGCATCCGCTGCATATCCTGTCGAGGCATAGAAACAGGCTCTTGCGCCGTTTTCAAATTCCATCCACGCTTCGACGGTGTCTTCCACCTCAATACGGTCGAAATCAGGTTTTTCCTCATGCTTATTATGCGTATCCTCAGGGCATACATCCTCCAAGACACAGTCTGCCGCCCCGAAAACTATTTTCGCTCCCGATACATGATCACGTCCGTTTTCATAGTCCGAACCGCACCCGGTATTCCGTTGCAGGTGATGATTTGCCAGCGTTGCTTTGATTTCCACCGGTTCTCCCAGATACCTTAATAACAGATCCAGAGTATGTATAGACTGGTTTATCAGCGCACCACCGCCTTCGGTGGCCAGCCGGCCTTTCCATGCACTACACCTGTAGTAATCCTCGTCCCGCCTCCATGTCACAAAAGCCCTGCCTCCGGTCACTTTACCGATCCTGCCTTCCGCTATCGTTTTGTCAATGATACGTGTAGTCTCGTTATAACGATTCTGGAAGCATATCCCGAGCTTACCGGGATGCCGCGCATCTGCCGCTGCAAGCTCCTCAAACTGCTCTGTGGAAACAGCGCACGGTTTCTCCATAAATACCGCTTTACCTGCATTCATCAATTCCACAGCCATTGGAACATGCAGATAATGAGGTGTACATATATGCACTACGTCGATATCCATGCCGCACAGTTCATGCCAGTCAGTGCAAATCTTTATTCCGGAAGGCACCTTATGCTTATCGGAACCACCTTCCGACATCCCTGCCTGCTTTCTTTCCGGGTTCAGTTCCTGCGTATCTTTCGGTTTTTTGTCCATTTCCTCCGCAGGACTCCGATCATTTACGATCTCTCCTGTTCTTTCCCTCAGATATTCTTCCCGCCGCCTTAAAGCCTTTTCTTCATCGACATCGCACAATACGGCAAGCTCAGCTTCTTCCATCCCGGCGATTGCCCGCAGATGGACCTGCGAAATGCCGCCGCAACCGATTATCGCTGCTTTTTTCACCGGAAAACCTCCTGTTTATCTTATAATATCGGTCTTGTATCGTTTACTCTGCGCCGGTTATAAAACCACAAAATGGCTTACCTTGTTTTTTCTTCAATATTATGTCTGTGACTGATCTTCATGTTGAATTTTAACTTATGATCCTCTATAATGATATATACATAATCAACCAATATTATGTATATTTCCGACATATATTGTTATTACACAGTGAAGATGGTGATTCATTCTTCCACTGGCACTTTTGTGACATTCAGGCATGCGCTTCCGCTAAAGCCGTCAAGCATTCGGTACAGTTTTTTTAATGAAACGATGTACCAGATCTATCGAAAGGAGGATTACAGCTGAGCGCTTTTTCGCAGGCTGTATGATCATCATATGAATAAGGATCGGGTCAACACCCTGATGTTTCCGGTTCAGCCGCCGTTTGACGCGGCTTACCGCCGCAGCAGCACAGCAACCCCCGTAGGTCCGCACTGTCATGATGCTGCGGAGCTATATTATACCCTCACCCCGCTTCCCGATGTACTGCTTGACAATAAAGTTCTGGAGGTACCTGCCGGTACTCTGATCATCATACCTCCATTCTATGTACACCAGCTTTATCACGAGGCCGGTACGGTTTACGAACGGTATATCTTAAGCATCAACAGCAGGTGGATCGATACCGTCCTATGTAATAACAGTGAGGTCTGTTCCGCCTTGAAACCGGGCAGTGTCCCGATCCTGGTAACTCCCGACGGGAAGCAATCAAAAAAGCTCCTTCACTGTTTCAAGGAGCTTCTTAGTATTGAACATCGCACTATGCCGGAGGCACTTGCCCTGTTTTTCGATTGTCTGGCTCTAGTCGAACGGATATCCGCACAAAGTCCTGCTGTGTCTGCCGCCAAATACCCGATCTCAGCATCTCAAAAGCGTGTAAACGAGATCATCGATTACATCCACGGGCACATATATGAAGCCCCCTCTGTGCAGGATATTGCGGCGCATTTTTACCTGCATCCCGATTATATGTCGCGTCTTTTCAAAGCTCACGCCCATGTAAATATCAGCCGCTACATATTGCTTCAGAGAATAGCAACCGCACAGACGCTCCTAAGCAAGGGTCTGACAGTAAGTCAGGTTCAGGAAAAGCTCGGGTTCTCCAGCTACGCCTATTTTTTCAAGACATTTCAGCGTACTACGGGCATCTCACCCAGCCGTTACAGGGAGCGGTATGTTTTGCCTGCTCAGGCAGAAGTATCTTTTTCACGAAGTCACAGGAATTAAAAGGAGCTGTCGCACCATCAGTTAGGGAGTTTACCCTGGCGGTAATGACCGCGGTTCCAATTCCCTTAATGGTCACCTGCCCGTAAGAGTCAACCACGGCAACGCCTGAATCGCTTTACTCCCCGTTATTATACACTCTCCCGATATATTTTCCAATTATGTCCTCATGTCGTACAGATGTTTTCTGACCTCCATCATCCTGTCACGAAGTTCTGCAGCCAGCTCGAAATTCAGCTCCGCCGCGGCGGCAGACATAGCCTTCTGGAGCTTCCTTGCCTCATTCTCAAGTTCTTTCGTTGACATGGACTCGAGATCCTTCTCTATGGTGACCCCGCCTCCACCATCAACCTTCTTCGTGATGCTGATAAGGTCGCGTACCTTCTTCTCCACTGACTTGGGCGTAATGCCGTGTTCTTCGTTATAGGCGGCCTGTATGCTTCGCCTGCGGTTGGTCTCTCCTATCGCCCTCTTCATGGAATCGGTCATGCTGTCCGCATACATTATTACATGTCCGTCCACATTACGCGCGGCTCGTCCTATGGTCTGGACCAGCGAAGTTTCCGAACGCAGGAACCCCTCCTTGTCCGCATCAAGTATCGCTACCAGCCCTACTTCGGGTATATCGAGCCCCTCGCGCAGCAGGTTGATGCCCACCAGCACGTCAAACTTGTCCAGACGCATGTCCCTGATGATCTCAGATCTTTCCAGCGTGTCAACGTCGGAATGCAGGTATTTGACACGGATGCCCACCTCGCGCAGATAATCCGTCAAATCCTCCGCCATACGCTTGGTAAGAGTGGTCACCAGCACCTTTTCTTTTTTGTCCGTGGTCTTCCTGATCTCACCGATCAGGTCGTCGATCTGCCCTTCCACCGGACGCACGCTCACTTCCGGATCGAGAAGCCCTGTGGGTCTGATCACCTGTTCCGCGCGCATCAGTTCATGCTCTGCCTCGTAAGGTCCGGGAGTCGCCGACACGAACATGACCTGGTCAAACCTGGCCTCAAACTCGTCGAACTTGAGCGGCCTGTTGTCCAGTGCCGATGGCAATCGGAACCCGTAATCCACAAGTATCTGTTTACGGGCGCGGTCACCGTTAAACATGCCTCTAAACTGGGGCATGGTCATATGCGACTCATCCACTATCATAAGAAAATCATCGCCAAAGTGCTCTATAAGCGTGTGCGGCGTGCATCCCGGCGTAAGCCCCGCCAGATGCATGGAATAATTTTCTATGCCGGAGCAGATGCCGGTCTCGCGCAGCATCTCTATGTCGAAATTCGTCCGCTCACTGATACGCTGGGCTTCCAGGAGCTTATCCATGCTCTTGAAATATCTGACCCTCTCTTCGAGTTCGATCTCAATATTTTTGATCGCCTGTTTCATGCGATCCTCGGGCACTACGTAATGTGACGCGGGGAACAGCATGATATGTTCCATGTGAGCCTTTACCTCGCCCGTGAGCACGTCTGTCTGCGAGATACGGTCTATTTCGTCCCCGAAGAACTCCACCCTGTACGCATAGTCGTCCGAAGCGATGGGGAATACCTCCAGCACGTCACCCCTCACGCGGAAGGTACCACGGTGAAAATCCATATCGTTACGCAGATACTGCATCTCGATAAGACGGGCTATGGCCTTGTCCCGGTCCATTACCATGCCCGGACGCAGCGAAAGCGTCATCTCGGTATAGTCTTCCTGTGCCGCGATACCATATATGCAGGAAACGCTGGCCACGATGATCACATCCCGCCTCTCGGCAAGAGCCGCGGTGGCCGAATGGCGCAGACGGTCTATCTCGTCATTGATCGCCGAATCCTTCTCGATATAGGTATCGGTCGAGGGCACATACGCCTCCGGCTGATAATAGTCGTAATAGGATACAAAGTACTCCACGGCGTTTTCCGGAAAGAATTCCTTGAACTCGCCGTAGAGCTGGGCTGCCAGGGTCTTGTTATGGGCAACGACCAATGTAGGCTTGTTCAAGGCCGCGATCACGTTCGCCATCGTAAATGTTTTTCCCGATCCCGTAACGCCAAGAAGGGTCTCAAACTGGTTGCCCTCTTTGAAACCCTCAACTAATTTCTTTATAGCCTGCGGCTGGTCGCCGGTAGGCTGATATTCAGAGTGTAATTTAAAATTCATATGTTCGATAACTTAATCCTCGCCGGTTTCCTCTATAACCTTTGCATTTTCCTTCTGGATATCGGGATCATATGACAGGATAGGCTGCACCTTTTCTCCCTTGATACGGCGCTGAACATAATTCCGTGTCAGTTTCATAACAAGCGGACTCATGGCCAGCACGCCTATCAGGTTGGGTATCATCATCAGGCCGTTGAATGTATCGGAAATATCCCATGCGATCGATGAGGTCATCAGAGCGCCGGAAATGATCATGATCACAAATAATATTTTATATATCTTTGTGACAGTCGCCGCTTTAGAACCTGCCAGATACTCTACGGCCTTCGATCCGTAATGCGACCATCCGAGTATCGTAGTAAACGCGAACAGCAGGATCGCTATAGCTACGAAATAGCGCCCGTATTCAACATTTCCCGCTTTAAAAATGGTATTGAACGCCTCCGCAACCAATGTTGCATCGGAATTACTTACTGCGATACCTGTATCAAGATCGATCACTCCCGAGGTAAGGATCACGAGAGCCGTCATGGTACAGACGATAATGGTATCGGCAAACACTTCGAAGATGCCCCACAAACCCTGCTTAACAGGCTCTTTGACATTTGAGTTCGAATGAACCATTACCGACGAACCAAGACCGGCTTCGTTAGAAAAGATACCGCGCTTGCAGCCCTGCGTGATGATAGTCTTGAAAGCTACGCCCGTTGCGCCGCCCCAGGCCGCCTGCTTTGTGAATGCCATGGAAAAAATGTGTGAAAATGCTGTGCCGATATGAGCAATGTTTGCGATAATGATCACTATCGAGCCCAGGATATACATAATGACCATGAAAGGAATGATCTTTTCAGCTACCGCGGCAATCCTCTGCAGACCACCGATGACTACCACTCCTACCAGGATGACCAGTACAATACCGACTATGAACATATACAGCGTAACATCGGTTCCTCCTGACGAATACAGCACCTTTGAGGAAAGTGCTTTGATATCAAAAGCTGAGGTAAAATTCATAACGATCTTGTTGACCTGACCCATGTTTCCGATACCAAAAGAAGCCAATGCCGCACAAATCGCGAAGATAACTGCAAGTACCTTTCCAACGCCCTTCATGCCCTTATAGCCGCCCAGACCGTCCTGAAGGTAATACATCGCGCCACCTGACCATTCGCCCTGATGATTCTTTCTACGATAGTATATTCCGAGTATATTTTCCGAATAGTTAGTCATCATGCCGAAGAACGCGGCAATCCACATCCAGAACACCGCCCCGGGACCGCCTGTAAGTATGGCCGCAGACACACCCGCGATATTGCCTACACCAACGGTAGCCGCCAGCGCGGTACACAGTGCCTGAAACTGTGAAATGGATGCTTTTTCACCGGTATGAGCTGTAACCTTCTTGTCAAACATCGATCCGATAGTCTTCTTAAACCAGTGACCGATGTGAGTTACCTGAAAACCTCTGGTCAGTATCGTCATTACAACACCTGTAGCCAGCAGAAGCCACACTCCCACCTTCGTCCAGACAAAGCCATTGACCGAGTCATTGAACTGTGTAAGCTTTTCCCAAAAATCCATACTGTAATACCTCCCTCGTACATTGATACTCATGATTATTGCCCAAAAGACTCTGAAGAATTATATTGAGCTCTCACTTTTACAGTCTAGTTTAACACACTAAACTGATAAAGTAAACAGTTTTTCTCCCTTTTGATATCAGGGAAACACTGGTCAAGTGTTTTCCACGCGTGAAAAAGCGTTGATTTTTAGCTAAAACCGTGTATAATGTAAATCGTAAGATTTATCAGTTTACTCATGACAGAATTATTATGCAGACGGCACATGGACAGATGGCCGCTAAGTCATGATGTATGTATCTGACGGAGGGATCAGGTATGGCCAGTACGAACAAATGTGAATACTGCGGATCGACCATCACCAGCGAGGATAAGTCGTGTCCCAATTGCGGAGCGACCAATCCTTTGTATGTTGTTGATCTGCCACGCAGGGTGAGCGACCCGAAGACCATAGAAGAACTGCAGGAATACTGCGCGGAACGCGGTATGCCGCTGCTGCGCATGCGTTTCTTTATCGGCGAGAATTTTAAGGAACCGAGAGCCTTTGGTATTTATAAAGAGCGGGAAGGGGTATTTGTTGTCTACAAGAACAAGGCGGACGGTACCCGCGCCGAAAGATACAGGGGATCCGATGAGGCTAAAGCTGTCCACGAGATCTTTGACAAGCTTATCGAGGAGTGCCACAGCCGCGGTATTTACCCGGATGTCGGCGCCAGCGCGCCCGATGGCACCCCCGGTAACTACAGATCCTATAACGCTCCCGTAAACAATAAATCCCTCGGTGACAAGATAAACGGCGAAGTCAGAAACGAAGGATTCATAGTAAAAATGACGCTTGCCATCGCTGTCATCCTGATCCTGCTCAGGATGCTCGGAAGATGGGGCACCGGCAGGGTTCTTGACGCGGTTTTCTCAGATGACACCTCAAGCAGCTATTCTACCGATTATGACAGCGGCTCGTCATGGGGCAACTCCAATTCCAATTCATCATGGTGGGATGACAGCAGCAGTTCGTCATGGTGGGATGATGATGACGATGATTCCTGGTCGAGCAGTAATGATGACGACTGGGGTTCATCCGACTGGGATTCCGACTGGGGAAGCGACTGGAGTGACTGGGATTCCGGCTCCAGCGACTGGGACAGCGACTGGTGATAAGAGTCTGGTAACAAGGGGCCGCCGCACTTTTCTTAGTGCGGCGGCCCCTTATTATATTTAACAAATTCTTTTTCAATCCTGGCACAAGGTCAAAACAGTTTTATCCCTTTATGGCTCCCGCCATGAAGCTTTCCTGAATGTTGCGGCTTAAGAATATATATACGAACAACATCGGGAAAGTAGCCAGTGCCAGACCCGCGCCTACGATACCCCAGTCTGTGGTGGTACGTCCGGCCAGCTCTGCTACTCCGACAGGGAGTGTCTTATGGTTGCTGTCATTGATGAACACGCTGGCGAACATGAACTCATTCCAGCACTGCAAGAATGTGTAGATGCCGATGGTCGCAAGAGCCGGCTTCATAAGAGGCGCTATCACGTTAAAGAACGTGGCCGCCAGCCCGCAGCCGTCAATTCGCGCGGCCTCATCGAGTTCGGTAGGTATATCGTTCATGAAACCCGTGCATATCATGATCGCCATCGAAAGCGCGAAAGCGGAATAAGGTATGATCAGCGACGCATAAGTACTGGTAGTATGCGTTTTGGTCAGGATCACGTATATCGGATACAGAGCCACGTGGATCGGAATAGTGATACCCAGCATGAAAATGCTGTTAAGCAGCTTCCTGCCTTTCCATACTATCCTCGTGATCGCGTAAGTTGCCATAAGTGACGCTACAAGCGATATCGCGATAGTAGTCGCCGAAACAAAAATACTGTTCATGAAATTTCTCAGCATATTGCCGCGGCTCATGGCTTCCTTATAATTGCTCCACAGCCAGTTCTGGGGCAGCCCGATCACGTTCGTCGTAAATATCTCCGAATTGTTTTTCAATGAGAACGTAAACATGTAATAGATCGGGAACAGGTTGATCAGGACCCATATCACAAGCCCGATGTAGATCAGCACTTTCACGACCTTATTGGTCTTTTTGACCTTATAAATCTCAAGATTGCTGTTTGAGCTCTTTTGTGCCATATGGATTCCTTTCTTTAAATGCCTGGTTGATAATTATGGCGATCGCAAAACACATGGCGATCATCATGACCGCAATGGCGCTGCCGATACCTCCCTGATCATTTAATACGTAGCGTACCAGCATAAGGCTGGGCACGCGGTATGAACAATTATACGCGTCTCCGGCGAACACCTTGATCAGATCATAAGACTTCAGTGATCCGGTGATCGCGAATATAATGCTGACCTTGATGATGCCCTTGATCGAAGGAATGACCACGTACCAGTCCACCTGGCCGTCAGTCGCGCCATCCAGCATAGCCGCTTCCCTGAGTTCGGGGGAAACGCCCTTAACACCGGCATACATAAGCAGCATATGATAACCCACATATTGCCATACTGTAGGTATGAATACAGCAATCAGGGCAGTTTTTTCATTTCCAAGCCAGCCGCCGACCGGCTTCCAGTCCTGTTTTCCGATCAGAGTCAGCAGGTAAAGCAAAACTCCGTGCTTCGGATCATAGATCTTGGTCCACAGCGAACCGATAACTACTGCCGAAATAAGTACCGGCATAAAATATACGGACAGGTAAAATCTCTCGCCTTTTATTCCCTTGCCCAGCATGAGAGCCAGTCCGAGTGAAAGGGGCAGCTGGATAAATACCGAAAGCGCCGCCAGTATGAAAGCGTTCTTGAGCGCCGTTCCAAAGCCGTACAGATCGTTTGTAAACAACTGGATATAATTATCGAAACCCACAAACTTCATATTCCCCGAATCAGCCGAGAGGCCTTTATAATCGAAGAAGCTGTGGAATACGGATGTAACGATAGGTGTTACCAGGAGGCCAAAGAACAGCAGTATCGCGGGCAGCAGGAACAATACTACAGTGACTGTTTTCCTGAAGTCGTTTTTCCTCTTAGTGTTTTCGTTCATGTATTAATACCTCAAAATCGGCGGCCTTTCCTTCCCTCTTTTGGAGAGCCAGGAAAGGCCGCCTGAAAAAGTATTGACCCTTAGTTTATATACCTAAGATTAAGTGATTACCTGATGTTTTCCTTAAGGCCCTTGATGAAGCCTGCGCCGTCAACCTGGCAGGTGTAAACCTTAGCTACATAGTCAAGGTATTTATCCTTGTCATCAGCGCTCATAGCGGTATCACCGAACAGAACGTATGCATTTGCCTTGTTGCAGATCTCAGCAACGGTATTGGTCAGAGCGTTAACAGAACTGGTATCACCGTAAGGCTTCCAAGCGGGAAGACCGCAGCCGTCAAGATAACCATAGTGGCAGATAAGCTTTCCAAGCTCTGCAGTGTACTCAGCTGCCTTCTTGGCGTTAGGTGAAGAAGCTGCAACAGCGAGGGTATCGCTGGGCCCACCGATCAGCTGGCCAAGAGTAGCTTTGTCAGCATTGATTACGGGGAACTCTGCAACCTTAACCTTCGGGAAGAAGTTAGGATCATTTGCGAAGTCAGCACAGTTCCAGGTACCGTTCATGTAGAACGCGTACTCGCCGTTCATGAAGTTGGTCTTGATAGTGTCGTTGGTAGCAGCAGCGCCATCGGGATCGAAGTAGCCGTTGTTTACCAGTGCCTGGAAGGTATCAACCGCATCAGCAACACCCTGATTGTCCCAGGTAGCGCGGCCAAGGAAGATGTCATTGAGCGCCTCAGCACCGATGGACTTCTCGATTACGGACTCAAGATACTCGGTAACGCACCAGGTCTCAGCGCCTGCGCAGCCGAAAGGAATGATGCCTGCAGCTTTAAGCTTGTCGCAGCACTCGATGAATTCGGTGTAGGTGCCGGGGATCTCGGTGTAGCCAACCTGCGCGAGCAGATCCATGTTAGCAAAGAGACCGACAATGTTCATGGTCAACGGAACACCATAGTGCTTGCCGTCATAGGTGCTGTTGCCCAGCATGGAATCGGGCAGTTCGCTTGAATAAGCCTTAAGAGTATCATCAAGGCAGTATACCTTGCCCTGGCTTACGAAATCACCAAGGAATGCGCATGACCAGGTAAAGAAGATGTCGGGAAGCTCGTTAGCTGCAACGGCTGCCTTGATCTTGGTCTTGTAGGACTCGTTCTCGAAAGTCTCCCAGGTGAAGTTAACCTCGGGATGATTGGCCTGCATATCAGCAATAGCCATCTCATAGGAATGACGGTTGGAGTCACTCTCGGTAGCTATACACCACATGTTGAGATTGATCTTCTCATCAGTCTTCTTTGCGTCGTCCTTCTTTTCAGAAGTCTGGGTTCCCCCGTTGTCGTTTCCGCCGTTGTTGGTAGTACCGGCATCCTTCTTGCATGCTGCAAGAGAAAGAACCATAACTACGGCCAGCAATACAGCCAGAATTCTCTTCATTTGTTTCTCCTCCTTTTGAAAATCAAAAAATGTTGTGTTTTGCGGAAATACATCCGCTGGTTTCTATCGTAAGCAGCTCGCAGGCTGCAGGCGATCATTTTTCATCATCCGTTTCCTGGGTCGGCACTACAGGCATCGGGTAATCGATGGTCAGGTCATTGCCTTCTGTCTGATAATACAGGATCGCGTCCACAAAGTGATCGTTGTACGCAAGCCGGATGCTCTTCTCCTCTTCGTTCACCATATAATGACCGGGGAAGATCTCGTCCTCCTTGAAGGTTCCCTGATCGGTAAACTCAAAGCTCTGGTTTCCCATCTTCCACAAGCCGATAAGCCCGTCAGGACTACCATCTCCGGCGAATGTATACACAAGCCTCTCATACAGCAGCATGTGGTCGCGCTCGGTAACAAACTTCATGCGGTTTACCGTGCCGAGCTTGTCCGTAAGCTCTAAGTAATCCTCGCCCTTCGTGTAAGTGTAATCCTGACCTTTGTACTTTGCCGAGCCATCCTTATGCAACACCAGTATCTCGGTACCTTTATCATGGATATACGCCCAGCTCTCCTCGACAGCTGCCGCGGATCCGGTATTCTTATCCCCGGAACCACCCTTGCCGTTTCCCTTCGTACATGCCAGAAGCCCTGCCGCAGCAATTACGGCCATGATCACCATCAGTACGGAAGAGAACAGGCATCCTTTTTTTTCAACCATTGTTTTCTCTCTATGCGTATTTTTCCCCACATCAGAACTGCTATGGCCGGAAAGCTCCCCCTTCTTTCCCTCGGCCATATAACGAAACCCCATGCGGCTTCATCGAGACTGATTTTACTCCCAAACCGAATGTAAGTAAATGTAAATCCTTTACATCCTGCAAGCATATTTTTTACATCATGCTACAATAGTGCACATATTGCGCATTGGCAATTTGTGCACTTTTAACAAATACCAGGCATTTTCTTGAAACTGACGGGTTCCCTGTGGTTTCAAAAAAAGTCTTTCAGGCAGTACAAAGAAGTTATTTTTTACACGGCACGCTGTAGACAAAACCATATGTCCGGTAGTAAAATACAGATATGGATACTTACAATAAAACTCCCATGGATAACCCCTTAAGCGGCAGGGTCAGGAGGCATTCCCTGTCCTCAAGGCTCCATCTGGTGCTTATACTCATTGTCCTGCTGCTGATCGCGTCATTCCTTGCGGCAGGATCCTATATCGTCAATTCGGAACGCCAGCAGAAGGTCATATCACAGTCCGAGGGCATCATAAACGGTTTGAATGACGCGATACGATCCGATTTTGGCAAGTACCGCGAGTTCTCACGCCTCATTATGATAGACGAGCGGATCCTTCAGTTCCTGCGCGCCAATTCCGAAAGCGTGGACATGGCGCTTACCAACAGCGCCCGTTCCGGTATCTACGATCTTCTGAATCCGACTACCATGGTTGACTCTGTATTCGTCTTCCGAAATGACGGCAAGTACGTAGCCACCAACAGGGGCAAGTTCATGATCGATGAGAAGCGCATGAACACCGACGAGTGGGTGGATCACCTGCTGGCTCCCAAGGGCAGCGCAATCTACTCGATAAACGGTGATCACGCCCTGTTCAAGATAAACGGGCAGCCCATCATTTCCATCGGCCGCACGATATATGATGTCAGCACGCAGGAAAAAAGAGGCTTTCTGTTTATGAATATTTCCAGCAGCCTTCTCGATTCCATGCTTACCGGCATCCCTGACAGCAATATGATGATCATGGGGACTGACGGTACGTTTCTTGCAGGCAACAAAGAGCTTGAGTATTATTTTGACCCTGTATATTTCAGCGAAAGCGTGATCCATACCTACATTGACGACGGATTATATATTTCCGGCAAAAAAGTCTCGGGAATGCCCATCGTGATAATCGACGCCAGATATATGGAAAAATGGGCTTATCCCATACAGTCTCTTTATATTCTGCTTCTGCTGCTGCTTGTATTTTCGCTGGCCGTATTCATCGTATATCTGTTTGTGTCCAGGAATATCACAACACCTTTGTTTAAACTGACTTCCGCCATGGAAAAGAACAGGGACGAGGGTAAGCTGGAAAAGATAGATATCGTCATGCCGCGAAATGAGATCGGGGTCTTAAAGGACAGCTATAACGGCATGGTAGAAAGGGTCAACGAGCTATTCGACAGCCTTATCGAAAAGGAAAAGACTCTGCAGCGGGCTGAAATGAGGGTATTGCATGAGCAGATCAAACCTCATTTTCTGTACAATTCACTGGAAACCATCGGGTGCCTCGCTGTGGACGCCGGCGCGGTGCAGGTTCAGGAGGCTCTGGAAACGCTGGGCAGCTTTTACAGGAATTTCCTCAGCAAGGGTGAACGCGAAATACCGTTAAAAACCGAAATATCCATCATAAAGGACTACCTTTCGCTGCAGAAGCTTCGCTACGGGGATATAATAAACGATGAATACGATATCGCTCCTGATTCACTTGAGTTTCCTATCCCGAAGCTTATTCTGCAGCCTATAGTAGAGAACAGTATCTATCACGGGATCAGGATGAAGGGTGAGCCCGGTACCATACGGATCTCAAGCCGTATTGAGGAAGACTCGCTTCACATAACAGTCCGGGATTCCGGTGTCGGAATGGATGAGGCGCATATAAAGCAGATCCTTGAAAGCCGTAATAACCCTGACAAATCCGATACATCCGAAAGTTTCGGTCTTTGGGGTACTATTGAACGTATACGCTATTATTGCGGAAGTGATGACGTAGTAAGCATACGCAGCGAGCAGGGAGAATATACAGAGATCGAGTTCATTATAAGGAGCCATTATGTACAGAGTGATGCTGATCGATGATGAGGCAGCCGTACGCAAGCTCATGCGGGCTTCCATTGCCTGGGAAGAGCTGGGCATGGAAGTAGTGGGCGAGGCTGCCAGCGGGATTGAGGCAATCAACGTAATAGACGATATGAGACCCGATATCGCGTTTGTAGATATCGCCATGCCCTTTATGGATGGGATCGAATTCACCGAGTTGGCAACAAAACGCTATCCGGACCTCGTGATCATCATCATGACTGCTTTTGATAAATTTGAATATGCCCGCAAATGCGTGAGTCTTCCCGTTTTCGAATATATGCTCAAGCCTATGGTCCGGGCTGAGGTGACGGAAACACTGAAAAAAGTAAAAGCACGGCTGGACAGCTCCGTTTCAGATGCCCGTGCGCGCTCATCGGACTATTCCGCAACATCAAACGACTCAAACCAGGCTGTCTCAGAAAGGCCCGGATCAGCGCCGGATAAGGAGAATGATGTTGACAGGGATGTTTCCGTGCATATCATGAAATACATCGAGGAGAATTATACGGACCCTCACCTGAATCTGACCGCGGCGGCACAGCATTTCGGATTCAGCTCGAGCTACTTAAGCCGCAAGTTCAAAAACGAGACCGGACGCAATTTTCTCGAATACCTCACAGAGTGCCGCATGAAAAAAGCCTGTGATCTCGCACGTGACGGTATAAAAATGTATCAGGCTTCTGCCGAGGTCGGTATACCCGACCCCAACTATTTCGGCAGGTGTTTCCGTAAATATACGGGGGTCAATTATTCAGAGTATACAGCTAAAGAATAATGATTTTTAGTTTTTTTGGGGGCAGAGAATGCAGTACAGAAGTGACAGAAACGGGCAGAAATTATCAATGCTGGGGTACGGTTGCATGCGCTTCGGCAAAAAGGGGAATTCGATCGATATCGAGAAGGCGGAAAAGGAGATCCTTGCCGCGGTTAACGCGGGCGTGAATTATTTTGATACCGCCTATATATATCCCGGCAGCGAGGCGGCTCTCGGCGAGATAGTTGAAAGAAACCACCTGCGGGACAAGATCTTCATAGCGACCAAGCTGCCGCAATATCTGATAAACAACACGGCCGGTCTGGATAAGTATTTCAGCGAAGAATTGTCGAGACTGCGCACGGATCACATCGATTACTATCTGATGCACCATATGACCGATATCGCGATGTGGGAAAAGCTGAAAAAAGTCGGCATCATCGAGTGGATCGCAGACAAAAAGGCTGATGGCAGCATCCGTAATATCGGCTTTTCTTATCACGGCAATACAGATAATTTCCTTAAGATCCTCGATGACTATGACTGGGATTTCTGCCAGATCCAGTACAATTATCTGGACGAAACCTCCCAGGCCGGCATTAAGGGTCTGAAAGCCGCTTATGCCAAGGGCATCCCCATCATCATCATGGAACCGTTGAGGGGCGGAAAGCTTGTAAACATGCTTCCCGAAGGCGCAAAAAAGGCCATGAGTGACAGCGGCAGACCTTGGTCTCCGGCAGAATGGGCTTTCCGCTGGCTCTATAACCAGAAGGAAGTGACTGTTGTTCTTTCCGGGATGAATTCAACAGAAATGGTGGAGGAAAACTGCCGGATCGCTTCCGAGACCGAGACGGATTCCCTTACGGACAGCGATTTTTCCACTTTGGAAAAGGTCATAGCCCAGATACGCAGCCACGAAAAGGTCGGCTGCACAGGCTGCCGTTACTGTATGCCCTGTCCCAAGGGAGTTGATATTCCCGGCATTTTCAGATGCTACAATGCCATGTATACCGAGAAAAAATCCGAAGGCAGGTTCCAGTTTGCGCAGACCGTCGGGCTCACCCGTGAACCGGCTTTTGCAACGCAGTGTATCGGCTGCGGCAAGTGTGAGAAACACTGCCCGCAGGAGATTCCGATCCGTGAAAAACTTAAAGAAGCAGATCGGGCTCTAAGACCGCTTCCCTACAGGATAGGGATCGCAGTTGCCAGAAAATTCATGTTCCGAAAGAGCAGATGATGCGGAGCAGTAAATATATATCATAAACGAAGAGGCGGCATATTTAACATGCGAATGACAGTCGAATTATTTGACAATATCATCAATACTTCGCAGGACTGTGTGTTCTGGAAGGATAAGGACAGACGTTTTCTGGGCGTCAACCAGGCCTTTCTTGATTTCTACGGTTTCGACAGCGCCGATGTACTGATCGGCAAGACTGACGAAGACATGGGATGGCATAGTGATCCTGAGCCCTACAAACAGGACGAGCTGCGCGTGCTTGCAGGCGAGAGCACTTATAAAGTACAGGGGAAATGCATGATCCGCGGTGAAGAAAGGGATATCATAGCTTCCAAACGCCCCCTGTATGAAAATGACAGGATCGTTGGCCTGGTAGGCAGCTTTGTGGATATCACCGATGTCCTGCGCCGCCAGAACAAATCTGACGGTTCCCAGGTAATGTACAGCATCGACTCGTTACGCTCTTATCCTTTTTTTGACAATATCCTGGACGAGATAAGCCTTGACGAGATCCTTGATCCCCTGACCGGTATCCTGTCCAGGAACTACGCGCTGAAATTCGTGCGTTCCCTTATTGCCTCAGGCACACCCTTTTCCTTTACAATGCTGGATCTTGATAATTTCAAGACCATAAATGATACCTACGGCCACAGCGCCGGTGACGCGGTCCTGATGAATGTAGCCGCCGGACTCGCGGGATACATGGACGGTTTCGGACTGGCCGGGCGCTTCGGAGGAGATGAGCTGCTCCTCGTCAATTTAAGGGATACAGGACTTGACGCGAACAACTCATTTTTAAAAACGATGTTTGAGAGCCGGAAGGTATTGAGAAGGAATATTTCTTTTGACGGATCGTCCATCTTTGTTACCGGAACTTTGGGCTGCGCCTCCTATCCTCAGGATACGGACGATTTTGACGAACTCTTCGGTCTCATAGACAAAATGCTGTATCTGGGCAAACGCAGGGGCAGAAACACCTTTACTGTCTATGACAAAAACGAGCACAAAGATGTAGAGATAAAGAAGCTGACCAGGAGAAATATGTTCGAAAGCATGCGGGAACTCAAGGAATGCTCAGAGCAGTACAGAACCCCCCAGGAGGGCATGAAGGCGATCATGCCGCTGATATGCGAGATGCTTCAGATATCGGATCTGTATTATGTTACAAAAAAAGGACGGTTAAAGGCCGTCCTGGATGAGACGTTTGATGAAGACGCATCGGATATCGCAAATACAGTCACAAGCGAACTATATTACGAAACCGTAAACGACACGCTCCCGAGAAGAAGTCCGAAGTTCCATGCTTCACTGGAGAAGCACCATCTGGGCTCGGTTCTGGTAGTCCGCATCAGCTTCAGAAACGAAATAGACGGCTACCTGGTCTGCGCAGTCACGCGCGGCCATCGCATTTGGCAGGAGAACGAATACGCTCTGCTTTATTACCTCGCAAACGTTATCTCCGGTTCAGCGCGGTTAACTTCAAACAAATAATAATCCGGACAAAACCGGAGGCGCTTAATATAATAAATGTCCCCTGCTTTGTCCGGATTGAAATCATACTGTCCTCAGCCGGCCTTCTCAAAAAATTCAGTCAGCCTCTCGATAGGAACGGGTTTTGAGTACTTATAGCCCTGAAGATACTTCGCGCTCATACTCTTGCAGCGCTCTTCATCTTCTTCATTTTCAACACCTTCATAAAGTATGGCATAATCCACATCGGCGAACATCCTGGCCAGGTTCGATACCATAAGCCTGAACCGGCTGTTGTTTCCGGAGGCGATAACCAGAGATCTGTCAAATTTGACGATATCGAAGGGGAGCTCCATGATCCTCTCAAAGTTCGAATATCCGGTTCCGAAATCGTCCAGATAGAATTTGATACCGCTGCCCTTCAGTTCGTTAAGCCTTCCTTTGATCAGTTCGAAATCCTGTTCGTTCTGCGATTCCGTAAGCTCAACTGCTATCTGTGAGAATTTGATGCCGCTTTCTCCCACTATCCTGCGTATAACATCACAGAAATCATCATCCCTCACATCATATATGGAGAAATTCACCGAAATACGCCTTACATTATATCCTTCATCAGACAGCTTCCTGATCTGCTTACAGGTCTTGGCGAGTATGATCTTCGTCAGAGTCTTTATATTTTTATTTTTCTCGGCAATGGGAATGAAGGTGTCAGGGAAAACCATCCCTATGCCCGGAAGCTGCAGGCGCATCAGAGCCTCGGCGGTATCGTATGTGTTGGAGCGAAGATTATAAACCGGCTGACAGTAAACCAGCACTCTGGGATCGTCAAGATCACCCTTCTGCTGGATCTCAGCCAGCTGCTCCGCAATATATTTATAGTTCAGATATGAAATGACCTGATCATCCGTTACCCTGACAAACTCATTCTGCGCCATTCTGTCGTGCATGTAGGTTATGAAGCCGACATAGTCATTGAACTTGTTAAGCATGTCATATGATCCCATGAAGACGATCTTATAATCAACCTTTATCACCGGGTAAACCTTGTTGAATTCATCAAGCATATACTGACCGCTCTTTTCATAGTCGGGATCCTTCTTCTTGCTCACCACCAGGATCAGGTGCCCGCCTGATATCTGGAACAAGGTCGGTGCTTTGAAAAACTTGGTCATAAAAAGCCTGACGGTCTTCTGGATCTCCTCCGGATACTTTCGTCCATGACCGTCAAAGTCATGCATGTAAAGGCTCATGAGGTAAAGCTCCTCATGCCTTGCGTAGCTGGTAGTTATGAAAACGTTGAACGCTTTTTCATTGACCGAACCGGTCTCTACATCATAAGGGCTGGAATGCATGAGATACAGCAGGGCAAATACAGGGAACTGGAAGGTTGCCACCGTAAATGATGCCTGGCCGTATCTCTGCTGCATAATGGTCACTATGATAGACACGGCGATGCTGGCCATAACGCCCAGGTATACCTGTCTGTAAAGATGATGCCTGTAAAATGTGATGACGTATGTCAGGATCCCCACATAGAAGAAATACGCTATCGCGAATATCGGAAAACCGCTGTGTACATCCATTTCATCATCAATGTAAAATCCAAGCTTCGTAACCGGTCCTAAGATGTCAAACAGCGAAAATACCAGAAATCCGGTCCCTGCTATGGAACAGATCAGAGCTATCTGTTTTTTGTCCAAGCTCAGAGCCTCTATGGCATAGAAAATATACATCAGGAACATCATGTAAAGGCTCGTATGGTAAATGAACCTCGGAACGTAGTTCCAGATGCGGTCAATGCTGCCAACATAATTCATGGAAATATGAAAGAGCATATCCGTGATAGCCGCAACCACCAGAAGCCAAACCAGATGCAGCAGATAATTAAAGGTTTTGGTCTTGTTGATAAAAGAGGTTTTGATCAATATGATGAAAACCAAACAAACCGCAACTACAACGATGTCCGCAGCCGGCGTATAACTCTCAAAATATGTAACAGCCTGATTCATACGTTCCATCCCTCTCAGATAGAATTCACTGCACCTCTCTTGCTTATCCTACGCAGATATACTACTACATTTTCATCAAAATTTCAAGTATTTTTCACGCTTCATAATCAAGCAGGGGCAACATCCCTTTTCGTGATATCGCCCCCACAATATGTTGTATTATGCTTCTTCTTCCATGATCTTCATTTGAACGATGACGATCTCATTCTTTTTCTCTTCTGAATTTAACACTCTTATCTATGCCTGAAGCCCTGATCAGAGCAACGATCCTCTTGAAGTCTTCTTCAGAACCCCCGATAAAGATCCTGGCGCCCTTCGCGATTCCCTTAAATGCCTCCTTAGAAACTGAGGTGATCCCGGAACCAAGTACGATCTTTTTCAGATTCTTGTCGTTCTGAAAAGCACCTTTGCCGATAGTGGTAATGCTATCGGGAAGTGTGACCTTCTTGATAGTGGTATTATTAGCCATAGCCTTGGCACCGATGGTAGTAACCACGTAAGTAGTATCACCGACCGTGATCTCGTCCGGAACAATTGCAGTCGTGCCCTTCATTTTGTATTTGGAAAGCTTGATGCCGTCGTCCTTTGCATCCTTGAAGGACTTAATTACTTCCGAGCCGTCAGTCTTGTCGGTTTTAAGAGTGATCGAAAGATCACCTTTCGCGCTGATCTCGACCGTTTCAGAAACAACCTTGCCCTCCTTGGTGGTCTTTACAATACTTTCCTTAGAGGAACCATCGGAGTTCTCTATCTTAGACTTAACGGTCTTTGTTCCTCTGGCGTCTACAGAAACTTCTTCCCCAGGCTTGTTCTGAACATTACCCCCCTTCGCATCGGTGTCACCGGTTTCATTCTTAGCACCGTTGTCCTTGCTTCCGGTTCCGGTCTCTTTGGCTCCGGTCTCCTGAGCTGTGCCGTCCTTGTCCCCGGTTGCTATTCCGGTTCCCTGGGCTGTGCCGTCCTTGCTTACGGTTGCTGCTTCGGTTCCCTGGGCTGTACCTTCTTTTTTCTCGGTTACGGCTTCGGAATCAATTTTGTCAGTAATGGCCACAGGAACGTAAGGAATGCTCGAACTTGTACCGGAAGAAGTTCCGGAATTGGATCCGCTTTCTCCGCCCCCGGAATAGCTGGGTATGCCAAATGTGGCTGCGATCTTCGTTATTTTAACAGAATCTCGGTAACCTGTATCTCCGACAAGTGTTGAAGCTGTCGAAGGTGTCCGGGTGATCTTGTAAGTATAAACTCCGTCCGAACAGGTCATCCCCGCGGCTGACGGCGAATATGAGGCTCCGTCAATAGTAACAGCAATCAGATCATAACCGCTTGCGGGTTTAAACTGAACCTCTACGCTGTTGCCTCCTAACAGCTCGAAGCCCTGGTAGAAGGCTTTTACTTTATTGCCTACTCTGTAGAAATCAATACCGGGCGTCATTGTGATCTCGCCGTTTTGGTTATTTTTTGATACTTCAACCATAAACTCATTGCCGGGAACAGCCCAGGCACCGGTTATTTCATAATCTCTGGGCACCTCCTTGCCATCTTCATCGTAATACCAGGAGTTGTTTTCCGACCATTCATAATTGGATCAGGTGCCGGCAGTATTATCCTTTTCACCATTCCAGGCATATTTTGCTTCGAGGTCGCGCAGAGTCTGAAGCATGATATCATCATGATCCCAGTAAACCCTGACCGCGAGGGGCTTATTCGGTGAGGATGTAATATCGAAAGAGTTGTTCAGCAACTTAATGGGTTCAACCCGGTCATACCAAAGATCTGAATCCTTATAATCATCGGAGCGATAGGTTTTATTATTTCCGCCGGCTGCGTAATATCCGCCGTTAACGGTCACTACAGGTTCACCGGTATAGGCTTCGGGAGGAAAAAACTCAAATGTTATAGCCTCATCCTGCGTAAATGTTATGAAATCATTGGTGCTGATCGCATTCCCGTTGACCTCTACAGCGCCCTCATCAAAAAATACCCTGCATTCGTTATCAAACGGGGCGCCCCACCAGATATTCTCCGTGTCCTTAACGATCCATCCGGTTGGATCGAAGTTAATGTAGATACTTGAATTGGCATTATCTGATCCATTTAACTTCATGTTGGAGTGCTTCGCCGAATCCCATTTATTGCCGGAGGTTACCTCGGGAATGGTAAAGTAATCATTGCCGACTCTTATTATGGTTCCGGGATCAAGCCACATTCCGATCTCAGCGGTTATCGACTGTTCATTTGCCGCGTTAATTTCAAGCCTGGGCTCCGGCCAGGGCTTGGTAAAGAAGATATCCCCACCGTTTCCGCTCCATAAAAAGCTGTCTTTCGTCGCGATTATCCTGCCGTTTCCGGTAACATTGAGTGTGATCCACCCATTCAGTCCGATATGCGCATTGCCCTCCGCTCTTACGGTTCCGGAAATATTCGCAACGCCGACCATTTCCAGACATTGAACGTCGGTCTTGGCAAGAGCGGGATCGTCTACCGTAAAAATGTTACCCGCCTCATCTTCACCCATCAGGTGACCCCAGTCATCTCTAAGATAGGTGGTTTGGGGCGATTCGGTAAGAATCACTGTACCCGCAATGGTTATCTTTTTATATGAACGAAGCAGTGAAGCGTGATAATACCAGTTTCCGTCAAGATACTTGCTGTAGCCGTTAACCAATGTTACGGTAACACCTTCGGGTATAACGATCTCTTTCGCGTAAACAGGTTCATCAACCGTACAGGAAGATGTAAATGTAATCTTATCGAATACCGGTATATCCGGATCACCTTCGCTGCGATTTCTGTAGAACTCTTCCACGGTGTAACGGAAGCTCTGCAAGTCGTCGGGGAGAAGCAGCTCCGATTTGATCGCATAGACTTCCCTGATGCTCCAGGAGTCAATATATCTAAGCTCATATGCTCCTTTCTGAGTACCGTCAAACGTTACGGTCTTACCATCTGCAGTCACGGAAAGAGGCACAGAATCGATATAGATCTTCGAACCGGGCTCTGCGTAAACTTCGGCTTTGCCGGAATCGGAAGTGGTGATAATGGCGTCCTCTGCCAGATAAAGAGTCGCGTCTTTATAGATACGGAGAATACCTTTTTCATATGTGCCGTCATCATTTTCCCACTCGAGGATCGTTACTCTTCCTTCAATATCGGCCGTATCATAAACATTCCATTCGTTAAATATGGTGATCGCGCCGAGGGAAGTAACAGTCAGGCTTTTGGTGTTGCAGCTTACGACTTCGTCCCAGCCGTTATCGATCACAACAGAATCGAAAACGACTGAATTGCAGGTATTCCAATCAAACTTACCGTCAATCGGGTCTCCTTAGCTGTCAACTGCGCCCGTACTCTTAAGATATGCTATTACCGCGTCAGAACGATCGCTCCATTCTGTTATGGATGAAGCACCGGTAATATTCTTTCTGAACGCATACCACAGCTTCGCTGTCCAGATACTCTCCTGTGAGGTACTGATGGATATCTCTTCGGCTGCCTGCACTTTTACAGTTTCCGTATTCATGGGAACAAGCGCGAATACAAGGCTGAATGCCGCGATTAATGCAATTGCTTTCTTCAATATTCTACTCATACATTCACTCTCTTTCTAAATTTTATATTTATTTGTACAGAAATAAACAAATGAACCAGTAACCCCGTCCCCTTGGTTCATTACGGCATATATATCTCAACGATCTCGCTCACGGTATCGGTGAAGCCCTTCTTCTTGCTGTATGCTTCGTAAATGTGCAGATCCAGATTCTCAGGAATAAATGCATTTTCAAGTTTCTTCGTACCTAATCTGGCAGCACAGTAATCCGTGCCCGAAATGGTAGGTTTATCCCCATAAAAATCCCTGTCAGCATAAGCCAGTCTGACCAGAGTATCTTTGGTAACTTTCAGCTTAACGCCGGTATAAACAGTATCAAACAGGTGGACATAATAATCGCTCCCATCTGTCCAATACTCATAATCATCATAAGCAACAAAAGTATCTCTGTCTTCAAAAGATCTTATGAATCCGAAATCCGCATGATCAGGATTCTCCAGTAAATAACTGTACTCATTAAGATCATAGAAATCACCGGCATTTTTCGGAAGAACCACAATGCAGTCAACGTATTCATCAAATTCTTTCCGGCTTACAATTTCATAATCCTCATTCATGGTCTGAAAATCCTTGATCTCCACTTCTCTGCCGCCGATCGATACAACATCCCCAACCTTGGCTCCCACAAAACATTCGTAAGAAACAGTAAGCTCCTTCTTATAATCAACCGTGATCGTATAGTTTCCTTTGGAATCGGGCTTGGAAACCTTCCTGATATTGGCGGTCAGCTGTCCGCGTTCGCTTACGGGTTCAAGATTGCTGATCTTTATATAATTCACATATTTCCTGCCCGATTTCACGGTCAGCCTTACAGAGTATGTACCGTTCTCATAAGCGTAAAAGCTCGAATTAGTTATACCGGTTTCTTTATCATAATACCAGTAATCTTCAATCTCTGAATTCTCCCAGTATTTGTCGGCAGTCTTCCTGATCTTGCCCTTTTTGACCTCAATACCGGTGACATTTTTTAACGATGCATAAACATCTACAACAACCATTCCGTGCGTCTTTTCAGTAACCCACGGGGAAAGAGTTATCTTCTTTGATGTTGAGGCCTTTGCGGATACGGCGTTCGGTATCATTACTGCCAGTATAACTATCAACAATCCGGTAAATAATTTCTTAAGTTTCATGTAAGGCCTCCTTATATGTCTTATGATTATTATAAACATGGTATCATTATACAATCACGGATATTTTTTATCAAGATGGTCTTTTGTGAGACGATAGAGCATTAATCTGTGTTTTTCCAGCCATTCACAGCATTTTCAACATCAGACAATTTGTTTGTGTTCTATTTTATGGGAACATCGGAAGAAAACATCAACATCGATAATCAAAGCCACAGTATGTTTATACCGGAATACCCGCTGACGGTATATGCTGCCCAAAAGCATCTGGAAGGCGAAAACGCAATGCCGATCTCCGGATGCCTTCCCAAAGGAACGACCCTGGAGCTGTACATATCGAAGACAGACGGACCGGGCGTTTTTACAGTTACTGATGGCAGGAATACCCTGTATTCGGAATCTGTCGGCTGTGAAGAATTTGAGACCTCTTACACCTTGTCTTCAACGTTTCCGTTTGCGACAAGCGAAAAAATGATTACCGTCAAACTGAAAGAAAATGTGCAGGAACTTATATTGTCCTGCCCGGAAGGCTATGTGGAATGGAGTGGAATGAATGTAATATTGCCTGAATCATATGCCGTTGAACGCAGATTATGAATCGATGTTACGATACTATAATGATGTTCTCAGTATGTTCGACAAATATGGATTTGACTGGTACAGTGCCTGTGATTACTATTATTTAACCGGCAAAGAACCGAGTGCCGAGAAACTATACGGTGATCATCTGGTTTCGTACGGTGGCTATGAACATTTTGATCTTGAACGTTTGAAATTATTCCAGAAACATCAGTAAGCAGGACTCATCCGGACCCATTTCCCGCGTCCCGTAGAAATCATGTCTCTCGAAATCTGTATAGCCATAATTGGGAGCATTCTCGTATTTGAAACTGCCATGTGTATAGGTTATTTCAGGCTTAAAATACCGATCATACAGACTTTGGATCTTTGCATAGAGATCTTCGTTGGGAGTTTTATAATCTGATTTGGTCAGCATCATAGCAAGAACTCCACCGGGCCTCAGCAGTTCATAAGTTTTAGAAAATGCAATTTCTTCCGGGATCCACTGAATAGTTGCCGCAGAGTATATCACATCGAATCTCTGCCGTTCAAAATTGCAGGTGATGAAATCGTCGTTCACTATATGGAAGTTAGAGAACCATTTAAGACTTGATACATAGGGAAATTTCCCGATAGATATTCTCATCCCTTCTG
>JAILRI010000075.1 GCA_024698555.1 Lachnospiraceae bacterium | reverse complement strand
TCGGCGCTCGTATTTCCTACGGCGGAGATGTTGCGAAGGATCAGAAGGTATATTATTTCAACACCAAAGAGATCATCGACAATAAGATCGGTACTCCCGCACCCATTCCTTTCCGCGTTACGGATGCCAATGCCAACATGGATCTGGATGTCGGAATGCGCATGAATGCTATCTATACTTACAAGATCACTAACCCGATCCTGTTCTACACCAATGTTTGCGGTAATGTTTCGAATACCTATGACCGTTCCGAGATCGACTCGACCTTAAAGGCTGAGCTCCTTGCAGCTCTCCAGCCCGCATTTGCGAAGATCAGCGAGCAGGGTATCCGTTACAGCGCTATCGCAGGTCACACCTTAGAGCTTGAGGATGCTCTTAAGGAAGTGCTTAAGGATAGATGGGCCAACACCCGCGGACTCCAGCTGGCTTCCTTCAGCATCAACTCCATCACTGCAGATCCCGAGGATGAGAAGAGGATCAAGCAGCTCCAGTTCAACGCGTCCTTCAAGGATCCCGGCATGGCAGGCGCTCAGATGGTTGGCGCTACCAGCCAGGCTATGGTTGACGCAGCCAACAACTCCGCAGGCGCGGCAGTTGGTCTGATGGGCATGAACATGGTTAACGGCATGGGCGGCATGCAGGCAGCTCAGGGCTTCTTCAATCAGGCAGCCCAGAATCAGCAGGCTCAGGCAGCTGCAGACCAGTGGAAGTGCGTTAAGTGCGGTACCGTCAATAACGGCGGCAAGTTCTGCGCGAACTGCGCTGAGCCCAGACCTATGGCTGCAGGCGCATGGAAGTGCCCTAAGTGCGGAACCGAAAATACAGGCAAGTTCTGCAGCAACTGCGCAGAGCCCCAGCCCGCAGCTGCAGGCGCATGGAAGTGCCCTAAGTGCGGAACCGAGAACACCGGCAAGTTCTGCAGCAACTGCGCAACTCCCCAGCCCTGATAAAGAGGCGCATTCACCTGAACAGATGATGTTTTCGTGAACAGATCATAAATGACAAAAGCGGATATATGCTATCCGCTTTTGTTGAATAATAACTCAGAAAGGATAATAAACAATGGCATTACTAGAATACAAATGCCCCGCGTGCGCCGGCAAGCTTGAATTTGACAGCGCGCTGCAGAAGGTAAAGTGCCCGTTCTGTGACAGCGAGTTCGAAATGTCGGTGTTTGAACAGCTGGATGCGGCACTGGACAGCGAAGTTCAGGACAACCTGGACTTTGAAACGTCCACTACCGATACATGGGGCGTAGATGAGGGTATGAAGGCCTACAGCTGCAAATCCTGCGGCGCCCAGATAGTCATGGACGAAACCACGGCATCCTCCAAGTGCCCTTATTGTGACAATCCTATCGTTATGATGGGTAACCTGAAAGGTGACTTAAAGCCCGAGATCATCATTCCCTTCAAGCTTGACAAGAATGCCGCCAAGCAGGCATTTGCCAACCATCTTACCGGCAAGAAGCTTCTGCCTAAGGTATTTTCCGACCAGAACCATATCGATGAGATCAAGGGAGTTTATGTTCCTTACTGGATCTTCGATTCCAAGGCGGATGCCAGCATCAGGTACAAGTGCTCCAATATTCGTACCCATACAGAGGGTGACTATGAGGTTACCGAAACTCAGTATTATACCGCGGTAAGAACCGGTTCTCTCGAGTTCCAGAATATTCCCGTGGATGCTTCCAAGAAGATGGATGATACTCTGGCCGAGTCCTTAGAGCCCTTCGACATGTCCCAGGCGGTTCCTTTCCAGACCGCGTATATGGCCGGCTATATGGCTGACAAATATGATGTCAAGGCCGAGGATGACGCGGAGCGCATTAATGCCAGAGTCAAGAAGAGCACCGAGCATACCTTTGCTTCTTCTGTTAAGGGCTACAGCTCTGTTGATGTTGAGAGCAGCAATGTAAGCCTGAAGAACGGTACCGCCAGGTACGCCCTCCTTCCGGTATGGATCATGAATACCTCATGGAACGGCAACAATTACATATTTGCCATGAACGGCCAGACCGGCAAGTTCGTAGGAGACCTTCCCTGCGATGAATCGCTTAAGAAGAAGATCACCTGGGGTACCGGCGCTATCGTGGCTGCGGCTACCTTTGCCATTGGCCTGATCTTACATTTACTGCATTGACCTAAGGAGAAAAAGACTATGAAAAAAAGAGCATTATTGATACTTACCATGCTGCTTCTCATCGCTTTTTCTTCTGTAAGCGCATGGGCTGCAACATCGAATATGGCGAGGGTTACCGACGCCGCCGAGGTCCTTACCTCATCTGAGGCTTCTGAGCTTGAGAGCAGGCTTGATGAAGCGAGTTCCAAGGGCAATATGGACGTGATCGTAATCACGGTTCCGTATATTCCCGATGATTATTCCCAGTTTGGCGATGATGCTTCAGAGCATTACGCTGACGATCTGTATGATTACAGCGGTTTCGCCGAAGACGGCATACTGCTGATGGTTTGCCCCGACAGCAGGGATTTTGCCATTTCCACAAAGGGCAGGGCTATCGAGGTATTTACCGACAGCGAGCTTTCAAATATCAGAAATGCCGTTGTTCCTTATCTGAGCGGCGGCAACTGGAGCGAAGCTTTCCTGACCTTCGCGAATGAAGTCGCTACCGCGAAGAATTTCAAGTTCGGCTTGTGGCTGGCTATCGCGGCAGGTCTGGGCGCTCTGGTGGGCGCGATCCGCGGCGGAAGCTTGAAGAGCCAGCTCAAGAGCGTTCACAGCCAGGAAGAGGCCAGTTATTACATCAAGGACGGGAGCTTCAGACTGGACAAGAAGTTTGATATTCCTACCTACAGGACTGTTTCGAGGACCAAGATCGAGAGATCTTCGAGCAGCGAGTCAACAACGCATACGAGTTCTTCCGGGGCGACCCATGGCGGAACGCATGGAAAGTTCTGATCGGGAGCGGATTAAAATGATAAGCCGTTGGCGAACGATGATGTTTCGCCGACGGTTTTTTTATGAGACCGGCGGGAAGGATAAAATAATAATGGTTTATAATTGCTTTTAATACAGCGAATTGTTATAATAATAATTTAGGTGTGATAATTTTATATGATCTGTGAAAATAATACCGGATTGCTAATGGAGAGTGACGTTATGTACTTCAAAAAGATATCAGCCGTGTTGGTGATCGCGGCCTGTATGCTGGCAATGTGCGCCTGCGCGAAGAGCTATACCTTTGTGAGGGTTCACGAGGTGCAGGGGACGGCTTCCCTGATAAGGGCCAATGACAGGGGCAGAAAGAATGTTTCGCTCCAGATGTACAGTGACATGAATCTGGTGGATGGCGACAGGCTTTATGTCGATGACGGGTCGCTGGTCAGGCTGCACATGGATCAGGGGAGCGTATACGCGCATCTGGAGTCCGGTACGGTGGCTTATCTCGAGAGTACACAGGTACAGAAGCTTGCCATAGTGGTGGAAGAGGGCGAGATGGTTACCGAGGTCAGGAAGAAGCTCGTAGGTGATGAGTCATTTACCATAAGAACTCCCAACACGAATATGGCCATCAGGGGAACTGTGGTGGCGGTCAGGACTGAGAGTAACGCTGACGGCGGATATGATGTATATAACTACGTTCTGGAGGGAAACGTGGAGCTCGAAGTACCCAATGCCAAGAATAAGTCTGATGGCAAGGTTGAGCTTAAAGCCGGCGAGGGCTGGAAGACTGCCAGTGACAAAAAAGGCAAGATCACGGCGAGCGAAGCCTGCGATGATTCCATGTTCGAGTACAGGGATATAGACATGGACGCCCTGATGGGAGCTCAAAGCGCTCCTGAACCTTCAAAAACGTCAGAAAAGAAAAAGGGAAACAAGGAAAACAGGTTCTATGAGCTGGTATCCATTGACGGATATACGAGGGAGGATTTTCAAAATAATCCCGATCTCATCAGTGATTACAACGCTTCAAATTTCGCTGAGTACGGTACGGGCATAATCCTTGATTTTGACTATGACGAGGGCTATGTGCAGTACACTTGGGAGAGCATCACGCAGAACGCCTATTCATCGGCTCCGGCTGACAATCCTTCGGGAACCATGGATATTCAGGTGTTTTCCTTTGACCCGGGTTCGGATGTAGGACAGCCCGAAATATGGGACACCGTCAATGTAGACTATGCCGATACTACGATCACGGTCACTTATTCCGGCGGATGTGTAGAGGTGTACAGACTGGTGTCGTCCGAGAGCCATTGAGCACTTGTAGATCGTTGCTTAAATAACTGAATTGGATGTCCAGTTATTTCGCGATCGATGTACTAGTTACCCGATAAACATGTTTCAATACTGGTAAGACAGATTTATATGACGCTTGACTATAATATATTCCTCGAACTGGCAGTTATACCGCTTGACATCATACTGTGCGCGTTCCTGGTCTTCAGGTATACCAACCGGACGAAAGTGAACGTTGCGTTTAAGCGGTTTGCTTTCGCTGTCATGGCCACAGACATCGTGGATGTGGCAACGGCGGTAGTAACGAGCGCCCGCGACAGGGTGCCCAACGCCCTGCATTATTGTTTCAATATCGCGGACTCGATGCTGGCCGCGCTTTCCGGATTTTTGTTTATTTACTACGTATATGCGTACGTTAAGATGGACGCAAGCCACTATCGTGCCAGGAACATAGTAAATTTCTGTATCCTGGGCATTGATTACCTGCTTTTGCTCACGAATCCATTGACACACCTGGTCTTTGAATATGACGAGCAGGGCAATTACATACATAATGTACTGTTTACGCCCGTCGCTTATGGTTTTCCCATAGTATTATTCGTCATAGGCAGCGTGTATATGCTCCGGCATTGGAAGGATTATAAGAAACGCCAGATCGTTTCCCTGATAACGGCCATGTTTATCTTTGGGATATTGAGCTGCCTTCAGATGACTTTCTTTGACAATTTCCTGATAACTTTCTTCCTTGCGTCCCTTGGCGTGCTGGTCATATACCTGTCATTGGAAACGCCTGAATACGAGAGGCTGCTTGAGACCATGTCAGCCCTGCACGAATCACAGGCGAGGGAGGCGGCCAATGCCGCGAAGGCAAGGCTTTCACATGAGGTCATGCTGGCACTGTCAAAGGCCGTGGACGCAAAAGACCATTATACCAACGGCCATTCCGAAAGGGTTGCGGGGTACACCCGCGAACTGGCCAGACGCATGGGCAAATCCGAAAAGGAACAGGAAGACATCTACTGCATGGGGCTGCTGCACGATGTGGGCAAGATCGGCGTGTCGAAAGACATCCTGAATAAGAAGGGCAAACTGACACCCGAGGAATTTGACGCTATCAAGAGCCATACCACGACAGGCTATGATATACTTAAGACTATTACCGAGATTCCGGGACTGTCCACGGGCGCCCGCTGGCATCACGAAAGGTATGGCGGAGGCGGATATCCGGACGGGCTTTGCGGGGAACAGATACCTGAGGAGGCCAGGATCATCTGTATTGCCGACTGTTATGATGCCATGACTTCGAGGAGGTCGTATTCGACCCCGAAGTCACAGGCGGAGGTTCGGGCGGAGATCCTGCGATGCCGCGGTTCGCAGTTCGATCCGCTGATCGCGGACGTGATGATACGCATGATCGATGAAGACAAGAATTTTGACTTAAGGGAGCATCTATGAGGAGGTGGCGCTATGCCAAGGGGAACGAATCAGAAGTTTAAATTTACATATCTGATGCAGATAATGCTGGAGAAAACGGATGACGAACACGCGCTTTCCATGCCGCAGATTTTTGACGAGCTGGCAAAGTACGACGTGACGGCGGAACGAAAGAGCATTTATGATGATTTTCAGGATATGACTGACAGGTTCGGGATCGAGATCATAAAGGAGCGCATTGGCAAGGAAACCTATTATCATGTGGGTAGCCGTCAGTTTGAGCTTGCGGAGGTCAAACTGTTGATAGACGCTATCCAGTCTTCCAAATTTATCACACAGACCAAGTCCCGGGAGCTGATCGC
Source organism: Lachnospiraceae bacterium (assembly GCA_024698555.1). Taxonomy (GTDB): domain Bacteria; phylum Bacillota; class Clostridia; order Lachnospirales; family Lachnospiraceae; genus RUG11977. The sequence continues at coordinate 4,068 of JAILRI010000075.1, read as the reverse complement.
GAAGATCAAGGGTTTTGTAAGCGTCTACCAGGCCGGCCAGCTTTCGCGCCAGGTATTTATCAATGACCGCGTAAAGACCATGAACGAAAGCATTTATAATATTGTGGACTATATTCATACCGCGATCAACGATGATATGAAGATACGTTTTAAGTATTACAGATGGGATATCGATAAGAAACTGGTGCCTACTCATGACGGCAGGTGGATCTTCGTCAGTCCGTGGGCGCTTATCTGGGATGATGAAAATTACTACATGGTGGCGTATGACGATCAGGATGACCGGATCAAGCATTACAGGGTGGACAAGATGGCGCGCATACTGGTAACCGGCGAGAGGCGCGAGGGCAAGGCTCTGTTCAAGAATTTTGATATGGCCGGTTATTCGAAGGCTACCTTCGGAATGTACGGGGGACGCGACTGCAGGGTAAAGATCCGTTTCGCCAATTATATGTGCGGTGTTTTCCTGGACAGATTCGGAAAGGATATCGATTTTCACCCGATAGATGAGGATACCAGTGAATTTAACGTGAATGTGAGCGTAAGCCCGCAGTTTTTCGGCTGGATCTTCAGCCTGGGGCCGGATGTGAGGGTCGTAGGGCCTGATGATGTGGTACAGGAGATGAGAGAGTACACACGCAGGTTTATGGCGAATATGGAAAAGTAAAGGATCACTTACGGGGCTGTTGTGCAGAGAATAGTGCAACGGCTCTTTTTTATTTAAATTTTTAAATTTAGAAAAAGAAGTCAAAATATATAAAATAAGTCTTGACAAATAAAATAGCAAGTTGTAAATTGAATATATGAACAAATGCTCATATAAGAATATGAACGGTTTAAGTATTTATTTTTATGTTTATAAGTTTATCGGAGGTGCTTATGGGTGTTAATGTAAGGCTTCCCGTAGAGGATGAGATGTATGATCTGGCGGAGCTGTTTAAGTGTTTTGGGGATTCGACGAGGGTGCGTATCCTGTGTGCGCTTTTATGCGGTGAGCTGTGCGTGAGTGAGCTCTGTGAAGCTCTGAACATGACGCAGTCAGCCGTATCACACCAGCTGAAGATATTAAAGAGCGCCAAGCTGGTAGCGGGCAGGCGCGACGGAAAACAGATAGTATATTCACTTGCTGACGAGCACGTGAGATCGATCATCAGCATAGGGCTGGAGCATATAGAGGAAGAGTGAATATTTTTACGCAGGCAACAATGCTTTGAACGAATGAAAGATCAAAAGAGATTGCGGCTGCGGAAAGATAAAACATATTAAAAAACGGAGGATAATTTACTATGAAAAAGAAATTTAACCTGGAAGACCTTGATTGCGCCAATTGCGCAGCAAAAATGGAAGAGGCGATCAAAAAGATCGACGGAGTGAAGGATGCTTCAGTCAATTTTATTATCCAGAAGATGATGGTAGACGCGGATGATGACAGGTTTGAGGCCATCATGGACGAGGTGGTGAAGGTTTGTGCAAAGGTAGAGCCTGATTGCAGGATACTGAGATAGTCAGACCGGATATTCCGGTCATGGAAAATGAATGAGAAATCCGGATTACCTCACCGGTGATGAGAAACCGGGAATGCCCGGGCGGGAATACGTAACAGGGTAAGACAGTATAAGTTTAATAGGAGCTTAAGGTTAAAATGACCAGGAAACAGAAAAACGTCCTGATAAGGATCATCATAGCCCTTGTATTGTTTGTGGGTCTGATTATTTTATTTAAAACGGATATTATCGGGGAAGACATAAAAGTGTGGTTGGAACCGGCATGCTTTCTGACGCTGTATCTTCTTGCAGGGTATGATGTTCTGCTCAAGGCATGGAAAAACATCTGTCACGGTAAGGTTTTTGATGAAAATTTTCTGATGATCATAGCCGGTATCGGGGCGTTTGCCATAGGCGAATATACAGAGGGCGTGGCAGTCATACTGTTTTACCAGGTAGGAGAGCAGTTTCAGGGCTATGCTGTGGGAAAATCGCGTAAATCCATTTCCGACATGATGAACATTGTTCCCGAAACAGCCAATCTGGTGGATGAAAACGGCAATATAACCGAGGCTGACCCGGAGGACGTAGAAGTGGGTTCAACTATAGTGATCAAGCCAGGTGAGCGTGTGCCTCTTGATTCATATGTTCTGGAGGGCGAGAGCTGGCTGGATACTTCCGCTCTTACCGGCGAATCGGTACCGAGGCGTGTATCTGTAGGAGAGCAGGTTATCAGCGGCTGCGTAAACGGAAAAGGAACTCTCAAATGTCTTACCCAGAAGGCTTACGAGGATTCCACCGTTTCCAGGATACTGGAACTGGTAGAAAACGCAGGCTCCAGAAAGAGCCGGACCGAACAGTTCATTACCAGATTTGCCAAATACTATACCCCTGTTGTTACCATTGCCGCGCTGCTTCTGGCGATCATACCTTCGATCATAACCGGCAACTGGGCTGAGTGGGTGAGGCGTGCATGTACATTCCTCGTTATATCCTGCCCCTGCGCGCTGGTGATCTCGGTTCCTATGGGCTTTTTTGGAGGGATAGGAGCCGCGTCAAAGGTCGGAGTTCTGGTAAAGGGAAGCAATTTTTTAGAGACCATGTCCAAAGTTGCCATTATTGCATTTGATAAGACGGGGACTCTGACAAAGGGAAGCTTTAGTGTAACCAGGGTGGTCGGCCGGAATCATACTGCCGAAGAAGTGCTGGCCAAGGCCGCTGCTGCCGAACAGTTTTCCACTCATCCCATCGCGCTGTCCATTATGGATGCATATAAACGGTTCATATCAGGCGATAATGCTTATGGTAAAGCTGATAAGACTGAGGCCGAAGCCCTGTCGGAACTTACTGATACAGTCAATGTTACGGAGGTGGCCGGACACGGCATTATGGCTGAGCATGCGGGCAAAAAGCTGCTGGCCGGCAATGAATCGCTGATGACTCAAAACGGTATCACCTGCGAGACCGGAGATGAGGAAGGAACTGTGGTCTATGTGGCTTATGACGGGCAGTTTTACGGCCGTATCATCATTTCCGACACGATAAAAGAGAATTCACGTGAAAATATATCAGCCATGAAACTGGCAGGTATCAAAAAGACCGTTATGCTGACGGGTGACCATGAAAGGACCGCAGCTCATGTTGCGCGGGAATGTGGCGTGGATTCATATTTTGCCGGCCTGCTGCCGGCAGACAAGGTGAGCAGGGTTGAAGAGCTGATCGGCTCTTTGACCGTGGATGAAAAGCTTGCTTTTGTCGGAGACGGTATAAATGACGCTCCGGTGCTGATGAGGGCTGATCTGGGCATAGCTATGGGTAGCCTGGGGTCGGACGCAGCCATAGAAGCAGCCGATGTGGTCATCATGGACGATGATCTGGGCAAGATACCGGTCACTGTACGGATCGCCCGCAAGACCTTAAGGATCGTAAAACAAAATATAGTATTTGCATTGGGAGTAAAGTTTGCTATACTGATACTGGGAGCACTCGGAATCGCGGGAATGTGGCTGGCGGTATTTGCCGATGTCGGTGTGGCGGTTCTGGCTATATTGAATTCGATGAGGGCGTTAAAGCTCTGAGCAGTTAAAACAGCCGGTCGATCATCGAAGCCCTGAGAAAAAAGAAGGGATTTACCGAATAATGAGAGCAGTTGCATATGTAGACGGAAGCTTCAGCCAAAAGCATGGAAAATATGCTTTTGGCTGTGTGTGTTTTCACGCGGATGGTGAAAAGGAAGAATTCTGCGGTTCGGGCAGTGATCCTGAAGCCCTGAAGCAGCGCAATGTCGCCGGCGAGATGATCGCGTCCATGCTGGCGGTCAGATGGGCTCTCATCAATGAGTATGATGAACTGGAGATCTGTTATGATTATTCGGGAATTGAGTGCTGGGTAACGGGAGCGTGGAAAGCCAAGAACGATCTGACACAAAAATACAGGGATTTTATGAGGTCAAAAGCAGACAAGCTGAAAATCTTTTTTACAAAGGTTGAAGCTCATACACATGTCACATACAATGAATTGGCAGACGAGCTGGCAAAAAGAGGGCTTGAGCGCGAACCCGGTATTCCGGAAATTAAAAGAAGAT
>JAILRI010000062.1 GCA_024698555.1 Lachnospiraceae bacterium | reverse complement strand
CCTTTATGCCTTATCAGGCATGGACAAGCCGACCCTCGGAAGCATCTCATACAGCGGTAAAGAAATAACATCAATGAACGATGACCAGCTCTCCGTTTTCCGCCGTAAGCATTGCGGATTTGTTTTCCAGCAGGTTCACCTAGTAGACAGCATGAGTATCATGGATAATGCGATCTCGACAGGAATGCTGATAGGACAGAAGCAGAAGGACCTGAAGATAAAAGCCGAAAAACTGTTTGAGCGCGTAGGTCTGTCTTCTGATCTCTGGGGCAAGTTCCCCGCACAGCTCTCTGGCGGTGAGGCCCAGCGTGCAGCAATGGTAAGGGCGGTAATCAATGATCCTGATGTCGTTTTTGCAGATGAGCCTACGGGTGCTCTTAACTCCACAGGAGTTAAGGCGGTTCTTGATGTCCTTACTGATATTAACCGTTCCGGTCAGTCGATCGTAATGGTTACTCATGATATTACTTCGGCAAGAAGAGCAAACCGGATTATTTATCTTAAAGACGGCGGTATAATGGGTGAGTGCAATCTGGGAGAGTATGTAACGGGCGACAAAGAGCGCCACAGAAAGATTAAGGAATTCCTCGAGGCTATGGGATGGTAAGAAGACTTATTTGCATGCTTCTGTGCATGACCGTAATCTGCGCTGTTACTTCATGCGGATTTGACCCCGGCAGAAAAGTCAAGCATGTTCAGTATTACAACTATCAGGGACCTGTCATGAAATACATTAGCGGGCTGGACGATTACGGGAGTATTGAATACGAAGCCGTAACTGTTACTACAGCAGTTTCAATGGGACCTCATGAACCGACTTACAGGGGTGTCATTGAACTTGACGATGATCTGGCTAGTAAGATCTGGAATAAGTACGAGTGGGAAGAGGCTGATGTAGCAGCTTTTGAGTTCGAGAAGATCGATGCCGGGGATCTCAACAGCGATACCTGGTATTACTCTGAAGCTTTTGCGAAAGATACTATCAAGTACGAGAGAGTGGATTATATCTATTTCAACGGGTCTTCAGTTGTGTTCAGTTTTAAGTCGAGCTGAGTAGTGCTATATTAATAATATAGTTTTGCTGTTATGCGCGAAAATGCGCGGAGGTCCGGATATGAGATTTGCGAAGTTGCTGGCAGTTGTGATGACGATCGGAATCATACTGTCTCTTGCTCCGTCTTCCGTTTTGGCAGCCCGAAATGGTTGGCAGGGCGATAACAGCAACGGCTGGAGATACTATACAAGTGATAAATCATATGTAACGAGCAGCTGGAAACAGATCGATGGCAAGTGGTATTACTTTAATGCCTCAGGATATATGGAGTCGAACTGTTATCGTGACGGCTGCTGGCTTACATCATCCGGTGCCTGGGACACAAGATTCAGTCACGGAACCTGGAAAAAGAATGATAAAGGCTGGTGGTATCAGGACAATAACTGGTATCCGGTAAGCACATGGCTTTGGATCGACGGATGTAGATACTATTTTGATTCGAAAGGTTACATGGAGTCGAACTGCTATCGTGACGGATGCTGGCTTACTGCGACCGGCGCCTGGGACACAAGGTACAGTCACGGAACATGGAAAGAGAATTCCCAAGGAAAATGGTATCAGGATGACGGATATTTTCCGAAAAACTGCACGCTTTGCATAGACGGAGTAGAGTATAAGTTCAATGCTGCCGGATATGTTGTTAAGGGTAGTCCGACGGCTAAGCCAACTGTAAAGCCGACGCCCAAGCCAACTGTAAAGCCAACGCCAAGACCTACTGCGAAGCCGACTTATAGACCTACCAATAAGCCGACCGCAACGCCTAGTAAGAAACCTACGGTAATACCAACAAAGAAGTCCACGGCGACGCCAACGCGGAAACCTACAGCAACGCCAATAAGGAAACCTACAGTAAAACCATCAATGACTCCGACAAAGAAGCCGACGGCTGTGCCGACTAAGAAGCCTGTTTCAACGCCTACAGAAACACCAACTCCTAAGCCAACGTATCACTTTAATACGGCTAAAGAGAAAGAGGTTCTTCGCATGATCAACAAACTCCGTAAGGAGACTGCTGTTGAATTTGAGTTCTCATATTATGTTCCTTTAGAGATTACGGAAGAATTTACGGAAGCAGCTCATATTCGCTGTAAAGAGTTAACTAATAATTTTTCACATGAAACGATGTCTGATATTTCTGCCTGGGCGGAAAATATATATTGGGCCAGTTGGTGTTGTGATGCGGAGACCATTTACAATAAATGGTACAATTCACAAGGCCATCATAATAATATGATTTACTGTTGTTGTGCTTCAAACTCACGCAAAATGTATTGCGGTATTGGTGTTCTTGAATATGACGGGCAGACGTTTGCAGTCTTTTTGAGCAAAGGAATTGAGCCTGGCGATGGTGCTCCTGCCTCGGGTTATGTGGCTCCTCCAGTGACTCCGACACCGACAACCAAACCAACATCAACACCGACGCCTAAACCAAAAACGTCGATTACGCCTACGCCCAAACCCAAATCAAAATAGCAATTTGACGGTGAAGCCTGCAGGTGCTACAAGCGTTTCTCTGGTATCTGGATTACAAACCCGATTACTTGAAAAAATAAAGAACTGCATATGGACTTCTTCGTGTTCAAACGGTGTCCCGGATATGCAGTTCTTTATCTTGGAGCCAAAGGCGGGAATCGAACCCGCGACCTATTCATTACGAGTGAATTGCTCTACCCCTGAGCCACTTTGGCGTGCCTTAAAATATACCTATTTGGCGGATAAGTGTCAAGTGAGGACGGATAATGTCATTGGTATGGCTTTTCGAAAATATAAATCCGGCTAAAAATCAGGCTACAGCCGGCTAATTAGCCGGATTTTTGTGTTGCTTAACTGGTGTTGAGATTTTTTGCGCATGAAAAATGCAATGATAGCCAGCACAGTAATTACTTAACAGGCTTCCGACTGGCTTTCCCAGATTAAGGCACTGTCAGGAATCAAATCATTAAAAGCTGACAATACCTGGCTGGTGAAATATGATTCATCGAAGTTGTATTTGTCGTAAACATGTACATAGATTACTTCTCTGCCGGGTCTGTATTTATCTTTTGAGAACCCGGTGATCTTGGTTGCACTTCTGACAGAATAGTCTATCCTATCGTTCATTCCCAATAATTCAAGGTAGGCACATCTGTCTATTTCATAGAAGTTCACTAGATAATCTGGATTGATCGTATCTCCTATTGCCGGAAGATAGATCTCTGTCTCATATTTGAAGGGGATACCCAGCCGTTTAAGGATATCAGCTCCTATTTGCTCGTTCTTGGATTTGAGCACACCATGTTCGCTGATAGTTGGATTATCCGGAATGTACTTACCCTGTTTATCAAGCTGCTTATTGAAGTAGTCATTATTCATACAATGCGGATCATACGGCTGAATAATAGGGAAGACTACTCTGGGAGGGGAAAAGCTATATGTAGACTTCCAGATGTTTAGAAGAGAATCATACTCGGATTTAAGATTCAGATAATCATTGATTTTCTCGGAATACTTTTTACCGAGTTTTGAAGATGTCATTATCTTTCTTGAATGTCTGGCGTTGTATTTCGGATTGTCAGGATCAGTTGTTATGATCACATACTGAATGCCGTTGATTATTTTACAGAATCCCTTAGGCATTCTTTCCAACAACTGTCTTCTGAATTCCAGTTTTACTGCGAGAACTTTCATAGGAAATACTATCTTGTCCATAACGGTATATTCCTTTTCGATATATAGGATGCATGTAATTACTATATATCCGATACCGAGTCTCAAACAAGGTAGTAAAAGTCTCAATTTCAGGGGGTAAATTTGCAAATGTTTAAGTGGCGAAATGCCTGTGAGTCAATAATTTAGGGGCTTTTCGGGATTTTTGATGTTTTGGAAGGAGAAAAGCGATTTGGGATGATTTTGGTGAAAAAGTCGTGTGTAATGATAATGGGCGGATTCTTTTTGTTGTTTCAAAAATCCGGCTAAAAATCAGGCTACAGCCGGATAAATAGCCGGTTTTTTCGACTCCAACCCTTCAGAATCCGGCTAATAATCAGGCTATAGCCGGATAAATAGCCGGATTTTGCGTTGCGATTCCCGAATATAAGCGTGGTTGAGTCTGCGACTCTTTATTAATTCCGCCTTATCCCTTATCCCATTAATTATCAAGGTTTTCTCCTAAGAATGATATAATCTCAATATTGGAGGTCATGTCGGATGAAAGCCCATGGTTCAGGCAAGCGAATAACAACCTTATTTATACTCGCGTCGCTGACGTGCGGTTTGTTCACGGGCTGCAAAAAGGGCGATGACATGTTTCCTTCGATAGTTCCGCCGACGGAACAGACCGGGGTGTCCGAAGAAACGGATGTGACGGAAGATGATTTCGCGGAAAGCGATATCCGCATGCTTAATGTTGCTCTGCCTTATTCGGATCTGACCGTTCAGTGTCTCGTATCAATGTTTTACTGTAAGAATAATGGGCTTTGGGACAGCTCAGACAGCGGAATAAACGTGGACACTGATTATCTGTCCTCGATCGCTACTAATTACGTCATTTCCAATATAGGCTGCGGAAGTACCGGAGCAACACTTGATATGGTCAGATCATGGAAAAACGGTGATACTATGCCGGATCTTTTCCTTGCTCAGGACAGTAATGCAGTGTGGGAGGCCGGATATGCCGGAGACCT
>JAILRI010000052.1 GCA_024698555.1 Lachnospiraceae bacterium | reverse complement strand
TAAAAGTGAAAGGAGAACTGCCTATGTTTAGTGGAAAATTGATCACAGATTTATTTCATTACAGTCAGGAACATGGCTTTTTGCTGCTTCCTTCCTGGGCCGGAGCGGAAGAGGATCTTGCTGCCTGTCTGAATAGCAGCCGTATCCTGAAGTGTACTTTCAACTGGACAGAAGCTGATGTCAAAGCGCTTTTGCCGGAATGGAAATCATTTGTGGCCAGCCTGTTCGAAATCGGAGAATGGTACGCCAATTCCGAGGAAGAATACGGCAGCAGGCCGGATCCTGATTACATGGATGATGAAAACTCCATGGCAATCTGGGAAAAGTATATCAGGATCTATCCAGAAGCAGTACAGACCGATGATACAACAGCGTTTTGCAAAGAACACAAAATCGAGGGTTATACACCGGATTTGTTCCTGGAGATGGTCAACAGATATTGCAAACTCATCGCTTGCGATGCGCCGCTGTATGTATTCGCACATGAAGAAGTGAGCTTGGCTTATTCCTATATAGTCAACAAATTTGCAACGAAGGTGGAGAGGATCGATACTTTCGTGGATGATCAGGAATATGCATCGTATTTTAAGGATTTCGGTGAGGTGACTGATCAGGATCTGGAAGCGATCAGGGACTATTTGAAAGAACTGGGAGAATATCAGGGTCTTACGAAAAAGGCGGCGCACTTTCTTTTTATGTGTGATTTTTATTCTGAAGGTGAAGCACTTGATCCCCAGCTTTTGCGGAAGATTTATGAGAAGATCGAAGGGAATTTTCAAAAGACCGAGAAGGAAAATCTTGCGTATTTCTCGTCCGTTTCCGGGTTGGAGGAGGAGACGGTAAAGGCGATCTACAGCATTGCCGAAGAATCGGATTACCCCGCGGGATTCGCCCGTGCTACGAATATGCCTGCCGGTTCTGCCGGGGAATATGTCAATTACATTTTCAGAATGATGAAAATGTAACAAACAACAAATAACAGACCTACGCTTCGGATACCCTGGAGGAGATTATGGATAACCTGAATATGTCCTTCCAGATCAGCAAAATCAGAAAAGAGCCTGAAGAGATCACCATGTTCCGGTTTATGGAAAACCTGGAAGATGCAAGGAGACGGGAATACTCGACGCCCATCAGCAAGATCGTTGAAAAGGCGGGCGTCTGGGTTTGGGATTATTGGAATTGTAGGGACGACAGGACCAAGTACAATTTTGAGTTCAGGGAAATTATTGTCCCCGAGAAGAAAGCAACTGGGTCTGCTCTTTATGATCAGGGTTTTCTTGACGAACTTGCCAATATTTAAGCGCATAAAAACGAGTCCGGTTTCCAGGGCAATATGGTCCATTATATCATTTCAGCCAGGAGCGTAAATGCAGCAAGCGATATGACGAAGAGGCTGATGCAGAGCCTTTTGGCTGAAAACCGCCTTGGGAGCAGAAGGATGGAGATCATCAGTCAGATCGAGCCTGAAATGTATCGGAAGCGGGACTGACAGCAGACAGGGTTTCACTCCATATGGTATTCACCGGCAATCCGGGAACGGCCAGGACCACCGTGGCAAGGCTTTTTGCGCAGATGCTCAAGGATGAAAAGGTATTGCCCACAGGACAGTTTGTCGAGGTAGGCCGGGGCGACCTGATCAGTGACCATGTGGGCGGTACCGCACTCCTTGTGAAGGAGAAATTCCGGGAAGCCCAGGGCGGCGTGCTGTTCATCGATGAAGCATATTCGCTCTGTGATGACCGCAAGAACAGTTTCGGTGATGAAGCCATCAGCACCATCGTGCAGGAAATGGAAAACAGCAGGGATAGGGTGATCGTAATCTTTGCCGGATACCCCGAGCCCATGAAGGAATTTCTGGACAGAAATCCCGGCATGTCTTCCAGGATCGCGTTCCGCATCAACTTTGATGATTACACTGTGGAAGAACTGTGTGAGATCACAAAATTGATGGTATCCAAAAAGGAGATGAGCATCACAGACGGTGCAATGGAAAAGCTGAGAAACGCTTATTGGAAGGTGAATCGGACGAGCGATTTCGGTAACGGACGTTTTGTGCGCAAGCTCCTTGAAGAGGCGCAGATGAACCTGGCTGAGAGGCTTTTGGATCTTGCGGATCCCGATGTTTCCCGGGAAATGCTCACCACCATCGAGGAGATCGATATCCCGGATACGACGACGCTTACCGAAAAGCCGATGAAACTCGGGTTTGGTTTTTAAATAATCGTATCTTCAAAGATCCTGTATAACTCATCCTGGATCTTATCACTGAAATAAGCACGGCGGTTGTAGACGGCAAGAATCTGTGAGAATTCTTCCGAAGAAAGACTGCCGTGTTTTTTTTCATAGGTGACATCCAAAAGGAATAAAAGGTTCAGATGGATGATTCCGAGTGCGACCTGCCTGCGGTAACTGTAGGTTTCGTAGATCCGAAGGAAATACTGATGCAGATAGTAGGTCAGATAGCCGGTATAAAGCAGCATGGTTTCCGGATGACGCGATAGAAAATTCGGTATTTTCGCTGAATCGGAAGCGAGAAAGGCAAATGCATCTTGGCAGAGTTCATAGAGTTTTGGATTTGAGTATGCCAGATTCGGATGATACAGCGAGGAATCCAGTAGTTTGCGGAGCGTATTTACGGGCAGGGGGAACATGCTTTGTGATTCGCTAAGGTGTATATGAGGCTTGCCGGGTTGCGGCTGTGCGGTAACGGATTTTTTATCTGAAAAACAAAATGTGAACGCTTCGTTCTGGCCCAGACTTGCACTTTGCGCGTCGCAGGCAAATGCAAACATGCGGCGAAGCAATGCATCGAGCTGAAGAGTGAAATCATTTGCTTTTAATGCAGAGTCCGGTTCTTTCACCTGTCTTCTTTCCGGTGCTGCCGCGCTGTTTTTGTTATTCACCAAATCGCATATCCCTGTCAGCTCCAATATCATTTCATCCCTGACGCGGATCAGGTCATCCAGAAATTCCGGGTCGTCATTTGTGCTGCAGGGGATCGTTGCAGGCTCTCCTTCAGTAGCGTGAAAGGAGATGTTTCCGGCGTGCTGCGTAAACATCCGTGCTGCCTG
>JAILRI010000036.1 GCA_024698555.1 Lachnospiraceae bacterium | reverse complement strand
TGTGGAATCACGCTTTGCCGATATTATCTGGAATAATGAGCCCCTGTCAACTGCAAAGCTCGTTGAGCTTTGCGCCGGTGAGCTCGCCTGGAAGAGAACCACTACCTATACTGTCTTAAAGCGCCTATGTGAACGCGGTATCTTTCAGAACATAAACTCTACAGTCACTTCCAGGATCAGCCGTGACGACTTCTACAGCAATGTAAGCGAGCATTTTGTTGAGGAAAACTTTAGCGGTTCATTACCGGCTTTCATAGCTGCCTTCACAAAAAATAAAAGGCTTAGTGAGGACGAAATAGACCAGATCCGGAATCTGATCGAGGATCACGCTTTACGCGCTTCGCGGGAAGCTTAAATCATCCTGTGCTTATCAATGATTTTTCACGCAGCTGTTTTCACCGAGCCCAAATAGCCACGGATACATCACAAGAAATCGCCTTCGTGAATTTCTCGTGCTCTGCCTCGCGTAAAGCGCTCGGCATGGAGGTTTATTATGTCGAAAATACTTATTCATATACTGAATTTAAGCATTTCAGGCGCCATCATGGTACCTGTTATCCTGATATTTCGGCTGCTGTTCCTGCGACGCTCCCGCAGGGCGGCCTGCCTGCTCTGGTCAGTGCTGGCTTTAAGACTTATCATCCCTTTCTCGCTTGAAACTGATTTTGCCCTTATGCCGTCCGGAGATTTTATAAATATGCCCAGCGAATGGCAGCAGCCATCCGATGGTACAGTCCCGACCGAAACGTCGCGGCATGACATATCCGGTTTTACTAATGACAATGTCGTACGTAATTATTCAACTTCAAAAAACGAACAGTTCAAACCCGGCCTGCCGGATAACACCGGTTACGTTATGACAACCCCTGACAACATGTTAGAAAAGGATACTATTGAGGGGAATCCGTATACCGAGGTTAAGGTATATGACAATGAATATCCAAACACGTTCCCCTTACGCAATGACGCATATGAAAAATCAGGTACTGACGATATCTCCTTAAACACCGTTTCCGACACTGAGCCCACTCCTGACATTTCCGGGCAAATATCGTTGTTGGCCAGATTCAAAGCTTCCATAAGAAGTTTTATCGTCTTCCTGCATGCAAATGCCGTGGACGTAGTCAGACTAGCTTCTTATATCTGGCTGACAGGAGTTTTTGTTATCCTGGGATACTCCGCTTTTAGTTACCTGAAACTAAGAAAGATAACCAGAGAATCCATATCATGCAATGACCGGAATGGATCGTCATCCCTTGCTAAAATCAAAGCTTCAGATCATGCGCCCAACCTTATCTGTGACCGGATAGCCACACCTTTCATACTGGGCGTGATAAAGCCCGTTATATATCTGCCCTCAGTTCTCACTGATGGAGAGCGGCAAAACATACTGGCGCACGAATACGCACACCTGAAAAGACTTGACCATATATGGAAGTTCCTGGGATTTGCGCTCTTGGCAGTTCACTGGTTCAATCCATTAATGTGGGCGGCTTATGCCGTATTCTGCCGTGATATCGAATATGCCTGTGATGAAACCGTCATAGCCGACATGAACTCCGAAGCTATAAAAAATTATTCAAACACCCTTTTGGCATGCGGCATCAGCTCACATCCCATACCGGGTGGTCCTCTTGCCTTTGGTGAAATCTCTGTAAAGGAGCGCATAAAAGCGGTTTTAAATTACAAAAAACCATCTTTTTGGATAGTCGTCTTCGCTTTTGCCCTATGCGCAGGTATAGGCATATTCTTCATGACCAGATCATCCGATGTCAGAAATGGTGCTGAAAGCACAGTTAATCCTTCCCTAACTTCCGTGGATCTTCCTACAAATGCTCCGGATGCATCGGATGACGAACCATCCCCCGCAACAGCAAAAATACCGTCAGCTTATGAGAGTCTTCCTTTACCTGATGATCGTGAAGTGGGTTCGGCTTATTATGCGGAGCTGACCGCAGAAAATAAACTGCCCGAGGGAAGCTTTATAACAAACGGTTGCATTTACATGAATCCCTTAAGCTCTTACTATCCTTTTAACGGTGACTCCGGCGAGTTTTATCATTTTGACGTGGACAGGCTCTACATCGGAAGAAGAGATATGGCAGTATACGCGGAGGTTGACGTAAAAGCCGATGAATATACCCTGATGTCGAAGGGTTGGGAGGATTACAGTTTCAATGATGACGATTGGATAAAGGGACATATATGGGGTGCCGATACATATCCTGAAATTTCAAGTATCGGAACTCTGGGACTTAAATTTGCTAAAATCCTCTGGTACGGAAAGAATGGTGAATACAACTCCAAACTGGGCGTTATAAACAACGGCTCGCGGTTAATGTTCGTCCGGTTTATGGACAATGCAAACAGCACCGATGATACCGATAAAGTCTGGTGCATGTATGCGCTGTCTCCCGCTGAGCATGACTATCTCGACCGGGATCTAAACAACGCCATCCGGATAGACCTTGATGCCAGTGACGGACAGATCATGTTATTCGGCAATCGCTTTGAGATCACGTCAGAAACCACGCTGCTCGATCTGTTCGAGGCGGCACGTCTGCTGGATCGGGACTATGTGACCTTTGATTATACCGAGAGCGATATGCACGATTATATTTCCTGTGAATATGATTCGTACGAAAGATCAGATCTTAAGTCACAGGCAATCAAATATTTTAAGCTCTACTTAAAAACCTTCCCCGCCATAAAGGCTGCCGAACCGAAAACCGACGCGAATTACTACAGCGGCGGGTGCGAATTACGTGCCGCTCCTACGGGCGGTTACGGGTACTCCGTCGAGATCGACGATGATCAGATCCACCTGTGTGCCATGACCGGGAACGGCACTCCCAGGTATGTGCATTTTGAATATGCAGATAAGGACTTTACGCCGGATTTCGATATATTAAGAAGAATATTCTTCCAAAAAGAACAGTATGACATGTACGCCGACATGGCAAGATATGAGAAAACTGTCACCGAACCCGGACTCTATCCTTCCAATTCAGGATATCTGATCGACTTGGACGGCGACGGCGAGGACGAGCGTGTCTTCGTTGCCTACTGCGGCGTAGGTTTCTGGGATGAATTTGCAAAGGACTGGTGTGAAAATGTTGGTATAAGCAGCTATTACTACGGGTATACTTCCGACGCGCTCATTTATATAAACGGAAGGCTCATGTGTCCCGAACGCAGAGGCGAACCACGGCTGCGGTCGGAATTCGGCGTGGTAAAGCTGTCAAACTCATCAAGACAGTTTCAGCTGCTGACAGACGTCACGAACAATGTCGAAGACTTGAGCAGAATATATGTCTACCGTGAGAGCAAACTAGTCGAGAATGAGCTGGATGACGGCTACATCGCGAGAGCCGTCATCAAAACCGGACTGGAATGGCAGGATACAGACAACGGCTGGGTACTCATGACAGACCGTTTCCCCGGTGACGAAACCATAAAAGGCACAACAAATCTCTACATGAACGGTATCCAGTTCCGTTCGGAGTGTACCTGGCGTCTTCGCTACGACGGCACGATAAATATGGAAAGCAACCTCTTCTATCCGTGGGAGTATATACAAAAGTATATAGCCCGTCCTACGATAGACTCGGTCACAGGGGAATTAAGATCGAATCTTGATGACTACAAACTCGACCTGGCTCTCCCCCTGAACGCTGCCCCTGAACCTTCTTCCTTTTCCGGAACATCTGACCTGATCACCCCCGGCAAAGTAATCTGTGACATCACTGACGGCGACCGCTGGCTGCACCTGGTTTCAGCCGATGGGAGCTCCGGCTGGATAGATATAAAAGATCTTAAGACCTATGTCGTGGACTATGAACACTCCGGCTTGTCTCAGGACGGTTCCGGCTGGACCGACGAAGGTCTTCTTGACGCAGATATTCTCTTCACGAATCTTTCGCATGCCGGTTAATAACCCGCTTGTATCATAAGGAGGGGGATGCCGCACATTTTTTAGTGCGGCATCCCCCTCCCATATTTCATACCTATATCATCTTTTTTTATATCGCCTTCATCCTGAATCTGAAGGTCAGCGGCTTCTTAACATCCACAAAGTATTCATCATGCGTAGGCGCTCCCCAGGAGTCGTCCCCGCCGATACCCAACTGCGCCAGCGCAATCCTGACCCTGGTAAAATGCACCGGAGGCAGCTCGGTATGATGCATCGCGTTTTCAAGCTCATGAGCAGTATAAGGTACAGCCTGTAGCTCAAACGTTCCGGCCAGCTCCTTCGTCAGTTCTTTGTCCACGTATCTGCCGGAGCCTTTCACATCGGGCATGGAAGTAAACTCGATCCCTCTGCCCTTTGCATCCGTTACCCTGGCGAAACGTACACCGATCTTATTACCGCACTCCTGAGGCACCAGGTACTTAGATACCTGATCACCTACCTTCGCCCGGTACAGCCCCAAGGGATTGCCGTGTGCCCGGTCGCTGTAGCTTTCTCCCGGACCGTAGCCATACCAGCTTAACCTGTCAAAGTCAGCGTTAAATGTAAAGTTCATACCAAATAGAGGCATTGAGCCCCATTTCATTCCGGCATCTGTAGAAATCTCTGTTTCTATGGTCCCGTCAAAGCCGATGGTATATTTTACACTGCAGCTTTGCTCCGGTGAACCGGGCAGGTTATAGCGATAGCTGACGATCACTCTTCCGCCATCCTCACCTGTCTCGTAACCATATGCTCCGGCGTACATATCCGCTATCTTCCAGTTCGCACATCTTTGCGCCATGTGGTTTCCGCGGTCATTGTCAGTGGGAGCTCGCCAAAACGCAGGCTTTACTGCGCCTTCTATCAGTTCCCTTCCGCCCTTCCTGTATGATACCAGACCGGTCAGACCGAATATTATCTCAAAATCCCTTCCCTTTAATCCCAAATTGGACTTGCCTTTCGAAACAACGTAAGGTACTGCTTCTTCGGTATGATCATTTTCAGCTGCTGTCTTTACTTTGGAAGCTTTACCCATATCAGGCAGTTTGGACTTCAGTTTATGTACTTCTTCCGAAGTAAATACCTTCTGTCCGTAGGCGATCAACAGACCGGCCGGTGAAAAGAGAGTGCTTTTGTGAGTCAGAAATCTGACAGTGATAACATTTTCAATATCCGCCTCATCAGATAACAACGCGAACACACTCTCCGGGAACATATACTTTCTTTTTGAAAGAGGTGAAACATCTGTTTTAAACTTGAATCTTCTAAATTCCGACCCGTTCCGAAGCAATACAACCTCACAGTCAAAGCTGCCCGTGTTCGTAAATAAACTGTTGTTTATTATCGTAAAATGATTATTATTAATTTCTAATTTAATATTTTGATAGTCATATTTTACTTCTGCCATCTTGGGAGAAGACTCTCTGCCTTCACCGCCGTAAGCAATACCGTTGCCGCTGAAGTTGTAATCGCTCGGACGATCGCCAAAATCACCGCCGTAGGCTTCAAATTCAGTCCCGTACCTGTCACGCACGGTAATGGACTGATCTATATAATCCCAGATAAAGCCGCCCTGGAACCGGGGCTCTCTTTCCGCCAGTTCAGCATACTTGTGCATGCCGCCGCAGGAATTACCCATGGCGTGAGAATACTCGCAGCATATAAACGGCTTATCCGTATGCTCCTTAAGGAACTTCTCTATATCCCAAACCTTCGGATACATCTGGCTTTCCATGTCGCTGGTCTCATTGAAGCGGCGGTCATGTATGATACCTTCATAGTGAACCAGCCTGGTATCATCAAGTTCATGGAACAGATCAGACATCAGTTTGATATTTTTACCGCCGTAGCTTTCATTACCGCAGGACCAGATAAGGATCGAAGCATGATTCTTGTCCAGCTGGTACATATTGTTGGCTCTGAACAGAACGGCATCCTTCCATTCCGGATGATCATAAGGCACGACCAGCTTCAGCTGTTCTTCGCTCATAGGACCGTATTCCCAGGTTCCGTGAGTTTCCATATTGGTCTCTGCGATCAGGTACAGGCCGAGAGCATCCGCAAGCGCATAAACATAGGAGTTGTCGGGATAATGACAGGTTCTGACGGCGTTGATATTGTTTTTCTTCATGTTTATAAGGTCATAACGGGTTTCCTTATAGGAGATCGCTCTGCCTGTCAGAGAACTGAACTCATGACGGTTCACGCCCTTAAATACGATGCGTTTGCCATTGAGCTTCATAATGCCGTCCTTCATTTCAAAACGTCTGAAGCCCACCCTGAGAGGAACTACTTCATGACACACATCATTACCGTCTATCAGCGAGATCGATAAGCCGTAAAGCTTGGGATCCTCAGCACTCCAAAGCCCGGGCTTATCCACATTTAATATAATCGTGATTTTATTATCAGATATATTTGCTGTCTTGGCACATATAATCTTTACTGCGTCAGGAGCATATGCCCGGGGTGCCTGCACAGCATCATCCGGTCCGAAAGGCAGCGGAGTGATCTCCTTCTCATCAAAATCATAGAGCTCGGCGAGAGCCAGACAGTCGCCTGTTGTGCTAAGTTCTACTGTCAGCTTTCCGTTTAAGTAATCGTCCGACAGATCTGTACGTATCTTTATGTCTTCCACATGATACTGCGGTTTGGTATACAGAAAAACATCCCTGAAAATTCCTGAAAATCTGAAGAAATCCTGATCTTCAAGCCATGAACCGGATGACCACTTTGTCACCAGGACTGCCAGCTTATTTTCCCCTTCAGTAATGTACGGTGTCAGATCAAAATCACTGGGAGTAAATGCATCCTCGCTGTATCCGACATAATGACCGTTTAAGAACAGCGCTATGTTGGATTCGACCCCTCTGAAGGAAATATATACGGGTCCTCCCAGGAACCTTTCGGGTACGGTAAAATATCTGACATACGCGGCAGCCGGGTTATATACCTCAGGGATCTGTCCGGGCTTTACCTCCTCGTGACCGTCCCACGGATAGCTCACATTAGTGTAGTGAGGCACGCCCCCGAAGCCTTCCATCTGAATATGCGCCGGAACATGTATCTCGCTCCAGCCCCCACAGTCAAACTCCACATTCATGAAATCCTTCGGCAGTGATTCATAGTTGTTGGCAACGCAGACTTTCCATATTCCGTTCAGCATTTGACGAAAGCGGGTGTTCCCATAGGAAGTATCATTTCTTAAATAGTCCCCGTTCAGTCTGGAATCGATCAGCTCACTTTCAAGAGGATCAAAAAACTCCGCGTCCGAATGAGCCGGAATAACATTTTCTTCAAAAAAAGCAGGATCTGAAATCTTTGAGTAATCAAATTCGGACATATATCTTACCTCCATTATGGTTGCCTTTTACCATTTTCCGTCACATTTTAATTCAGCGTAATTGAAAAAGATTGTTTAAACTGATGCTCCTCCGACTCGGCATTTTTGTACAGATAGCCGCTCAAAATGTTACGATTATATCCTGTATATTCCACTTCATTTCTGACAGTGGTTCCGGCGTATTCAAATACAAAGTCTCTTACACCGTCATTGAAATATTCCCTTGCTCCACTGCTATAAGCCGCGGAGAGTGCTCCGGCTCCTTTCTGCGCTCCCGAAAAAGCCATAAAAGCTACATACATGGGATAATACTGTGCATAAATGCTGTCAGCATCCTTTACATCGATCTCAAAGCTAACTCCGGTAACTGTCCCGTTTTCAATATTCAGCTTATACTCAGGAAAATCTACGGTACTGATGGAATTATAGTTTGTTACATAAGCTACATTTTCATAAAAAGCTTCTTCCGTGAGAGGCGCTTTTTGTCTGGGGAGTTCAAAGAGCAGTCCCGAAGCGCCGTACAGGAAGGATATGGCAAAAAAGGCAGGTATAAATATGCTCAGGCGCCAGCTTTCAGGTTTTTCGGGACGGGTTATCGCCGTTCCCAGATCCCACGGCAGTACAAGCTTCGCCCTGCAATCCATGAAGCTTCTCATGTACCTGTAGATGCTGTAAAAAGGGATCATAAATCCGAATCCGTAACGCCATAAACGGAAAGACCTGATATAAGCCGCCTTAAGGCTGAGCTTGCCGCCTTTCTCATCCATTATCCTTACTCCGAATATAAGCTTTCCCGGCGTAGTTCCGAAAAAGTGCAAAAGCAGAGGCTCGATCAAAAACATGGCCGCATACACGATATACATCCAGCTTAAGGATGAACGCCCGGCGTTTTCGGCAAATAACGCCATAGTCATTGATGATATAGGATCCGTTCCAGCGATCAGTCGGATGAAACAGGTTATGATCAGCATATAGAGCATCAGATCGATCAGCCTGGCTCCGTAACGCATAAACGGATGCATATAGGTATTGGCGTCGGTAGGTTCGGCAAATACCCTCCCGAAAAAGATGACCGGTTCCCTGCCTATGCCTTCGGCCGAATTGTCACCGACATACCTGTTGAACGTCCCGGACACATACGAGCTTCCGGAACCTGTGAAACCTCTACCGGAGCCGGTACTGTCAGGCTCGACAAATGCCCCTTGAAAAAATCCGGACGATAACCCTTTGTCTGCGTCTGCTATGGTATTACCGGTAAATCCGGTGTTGCCGGGTATGGAAATATCCGGAAATCTGCCTCCGTGAGCCTTCATTTCCTTTATGTGCTCCAAATGAGGCATTGCCTGAAGATCACGGTAATTTGCTTTTTCCAGCCTAATATTCTGGCAGACGATAGCTGACTGCGTGATGTCGTTCGGATCGCCCATGACGGCATCTATACGCGCCTTCAGAACATCCGGCAGCACAGCATCACCGGACTGCAGCCGTCTGATGTCAGCGATGCTTATACCCAGAGTCTGCAGCAGTACTATCCTGCACAGCTCATCGTACTCATAACTGCTCAGGCAGTCTTTTGAACCATCCCTGGTTGAAGCAAGTAAACCGTCTTCGACATAATATTTAATCAGCGTGCCCGGTATCTCCAGTTTTCTTGATGCTTCTTCAAAAGTTATTAAATCCATATTAAATATTCAGCTCTTTCATCTTGGTAAAAAAGAATCTTATTTATTCATTGGGAAGATCAAAGCCCTTGAGCAGCGATGCCAGTGAAGTGGTCGGCGCGTCTCCGTCACTGTAGCCTTCGGCCGCGTCATCCACAGCGTCCTCATAGATCTCCGATTCATCCTTTTCGTAAGCGGCCTTGATACTCAAAGAAATCTTTCCGTCTTTTACATCCAGTATCTTGACTGTTACCTCATCGCCTTCCTTAAGAACCTCGTTAACTGACTTTATACGCTTACTGCATACCTGAGAAATATGTACCAGTCCCGAAAGATCCTCGCCGATATTCACAAAGGCTCCGAAGGGTGTGATCTTTTCAACCGTTCCCGTTGTCACCAGCCCCGTCTGCAGTCTTCCTATACGTGACCGCCTGTCAGCGGCAGCCTTTTCTCTTAAAACGCTTTTGGCAGAAAGAACAAGTTTTTTCTTTTCCCGGTCGACCTCTGTAACGATCACATCCAATTCTTTTCCTACATATGTGGATGTATCCTCCACATATGAAAGTGCCAGCTGAGACGCGGGAATAAACGCCCTGATCCCGTAAAGGTAGGTAGTCACTCCTCCTTTGACCGCTTCCGCTACCTTGATCTTTTCTACGGTTTCCTCTCGTTTTGTCTCTTCAAGCTTGTCCCATGCCAGCACATCATCCGCCGCTTTCAGGGATAGCACAAAGACTCCGTCCTTTGTCTCCTTAATGATCGTAGCACTTATCTTTTCACCTATGGCTATATCCGACTTGATCGAAAAGCGCGGATCATTGCTTAATTCTTCCAAAGGTATTACGCCCTCGGAGTAAGAATTAAGATCCACAGTAACGGCTGAATCCGACACTCCGATCACCGTTCCGTTTACGATGTCGCCCTCCTTCAGTCTGCGAAAGCTGTGATCGATCTCATCCTTAAACTCATCCATGGACGGAATTACTTCAGGAACAGGTTCAACTGCCGTTACCGGTGCTTTTCCCTCTTCCTCTGTGGTTGCTGATGAGATTGCGTTGTTTTCTGTATCCATACCCTTACTCCTCCTGATCCGAAAGACCGTTGTCTTAAGATGATCTTAGTCCGATCCCTGATATTTGTCCGCGTAGTTTCTGCGCATTCTGAGCTTATAATAGAACAAATCTGCGCCTTAGTCCAGTAAAAAGTATATAAAATCGAAAATTCCCGTGTTATCAGATATTAACAGATGAGATCAGCAGTTCGTTAAAATCCGGATCATTGGCAAGAACCACTTCACGAGACAGAGAAAGTATCTTTTTCGTATTCTCGGCAGATATATTTGTGAAGTACTTATAACACCCTTTAAGTACAGTATTCCCGCATGCCTTTATTCTGCCCCTGAAGCCTTCCGGCAGCATTCCTACGCCTATGCAGGCATTTTCGTTGACATTATTGCCAAAATTGCCTGAAATATATATATTTGCTACTTCACGGGCGCTGATCCCGAATTCCTTAAGCAATACGGCAACAGCAGCCGAAATGGCAGCCTTTGCCAGCTGCAGTCTGCGTATGTTTTTCTGAGCCGGCTGTTCAAAATATTCCTCTGTCATCGTACCGTTCTCATCGATCACTTCAAGTTCCTTAAGACGGTAGATCATCTCTATCCCCTCTGTTCCCTTGAATATCCTGCCACTTTCAAACGCAGGACCTGCAGCGGCAGAGGTTACAAGCATTCTTTCGCGGCTGCCGAGTACTATTTCCGCGTTTGTCCCCAGATCTATGAGCATATTAACCTCAGTACTCTCAGCCATATCCATGGCAACGATACCCGCAAAAACGTCAGCGCCTACATACGCGGATATTCCCGGCAGGATCGTGACCGGAATATCAGGGAAGAAATCCGGAACATTCTCCAGAAAACTGCCGATAAGCTCATGAGTAGTTGTAAAGCTTTCCTCCAATGACACCGGAGTAAACGGGTACTCCCCCAGCCCCGCGCAGTCAAACCCCTGCAGGATATGAAGCATCGATGTATTGCCGGCTATGATAATATCAGTGATCTTAAGCTCCGGTCTCCCTGTTGCAAATTCTGTCACCATAGCGCCTAACTGGCTGAGAATGATCGCGCGCAGTTCATCGAGATGTCCGTCTCTGGCTGCGCATATCCTGAGAGCAACATCCGATCCGAATTTTTTCTGTTCGTTGGAAACACTTTTATATGTAAGCGTTTCACCTGTTTCCCCGAATAATACAGCTTCTATGTTCGTAGTCCCGATATCTACGGCCATCACAGCGTTCTGTGCATGTTCTTCCATAATACTCTACCATCCTTGTAAGATCAGCTGATACCTGTCACGGTCAGTATCTCTTTATCAGCACTTACAGATATTTCCTTCCCCGCAAACTTAAACCTGTATTCTTTCTGCCGGTTTCTTTGGTATGCCGGTCTCGGATCATTTTGGAGCATTTCTTTCAGTTCCAGCAGCTCATCTTCAGTCAAAAGACCGGTCACTTCCGGAAGAAAATCAACCTGTACTTTTGGAAACCCATACTCGCCGGTCCATCCTGCCAAAGCCTCAGGATGCGCGTCCGAGTACGCGATATACGGCTTTATGTCAAAGATAGGCGTACCATTCATCAGATCCGCTCCGCTCACCCTAAGCACAGGAGCGTTCACGCCTTCATATATGATCTCTTCAAGCCTGACACAGCTAAGTCCCAAAGGATTCGGCCTGAAAGGGGATCTGGAAGCAAATACTCCTATACGTTCATTTCCTCCCAGCCTGGGCGGCCTTACCGTAGGTGACCAGGACGCTTTCGGTTCATCCCATTCATGTCCTTCTTTAAGACTTTCCTTCCGATTCTTTACAACTTCGGAAAACTCCCAGATAAGCCAAATGTGGGAAAAACCGTCAAGTCCCCGCAGAGCATCGGGATTACGGTACTCGGGTTCAAATACGATACGTGAAAACGAATCCCCCACCAGACCACTCTGACGGGGGATTCCAAACTTTTCCGTATAGTTGTTATAAATGTAAGCAATTGGTTTCATAAAATATAATTATTAATCTCTGTTTCAACTTTAATGAGTTAATTAATTTATTTTTGATTATATTTTTTGCTTTGTTCCGTAATAAGTGCCTGATCCTCAAAATAGTTTATCTTCATAGCTCTACGCACGTCTCCCAAAGTTTCCGCCGCAACCTTTTCAGCTTCTTCACTGCCCTTTTTAAGTATCTCATAAACTGCAGGAATGTCTTTCTCCCATTCTTTTCTGCGCTCACGGATCGGGGCAAGCTCCGACTCCAGAACATTGATCAGGAATTTTTTGCACTTGACATCGCCCAGTCCGCCTCTGCTATAATGCTCCTTCATCTCATCCAGACATTCATATCCCGAGTTGAATTCTTTGTAGTGTTCAGGTTTCGAGAACGCATCCAGATATGTAAACACCGTGTTCCCTTCCACCTGTCCGGGATCAGAGACATTTATGTGACCGGGGTCGGTATACATGGACATGACTTTAGTCTTTACTTCATCGGCACTGTCGGAGAGATAAATACAATTGCCGAGAGACTTGCTCATCTTGGCCTTACCGTCAGTACCGGGCAGTCTCATGCATGCCTGATTGGTCGGAAGAAGGATCTTGGGTTCGATCAGGGTTTCCCCATATACCGAGTTGAACTTATGTACGATCTCCTGACACTGCTCAAGCATCGGCATCTGATCTTCACCGGTAGGCACGGTAGTAGCCTTAAACGCGGTGATATCTGCCGCCTGACTGATAGGATAGGTTAAAAATCCCACAGGAATGCTGTCCCCGAATCCCCTCATCTGTAATTCCGACTTTATCGTGGGGTTACGCTGAACTCTGGATACCGTTACCAGATTCATGTAGTAAAACGTGAGTTCCGTAAGCTCCGGTATCATAGACTGTATCAGAATCGTACTTTTAGCGGGATCAAGGCCTACAGAAAGGTAATCTAAGGCGACCTCCACGATATTCTGTCTGACTTTTTCAGGGTTCTCGGCATTATCGGTCAACGCCTGAGCATCAGCTATCATGATATATATCTTGTCATATTCTCCGGAATTCTGCAATTCCACCCTGCGTCTGAGCGACCCTACGTAATGTCCGACATGCAGCTTTCCTGTAGGTCTGTCGCCGGTAAGTATGATCTTCGGCATATCCTTTTTCCTCCTGACTCAATTAAACACTCATAACATTCTATCATCAACGTGTTCTTTTTTCAATAGTGGAAATATAAGCATCAATAATTTAAAAAAATACGTAAGCATTTATTGAGAATTCAGAATATTTATGATATTATATTAATGTTGGTTTTATGGGTGTATGAATCTGCTTTTCCGGCAGGATGCTCGTATTTGTACGGTGAAACTTCACAACTTTGGGGAGGATTATAAACATGGACTTTTCACAGATTCAGGCTTTTTCTTCCGAATGTGTATCTGCGCCTGATACGTTCTTTTCTCTTGGTAATGACTGCCTTGTAATACGCAAATTTTCTCCTTCCCGGCTGGATACCGGCGATCTGGTCCTGGCTCAGGACAGGATGCCCTCAGGCGAGGCTGTTTTCTATTTTGAAACATCATATTACGGCGATCTGGCTCTTATGATCAGTGCTGACGATCTCTGCAATACCATTCCCGGAGATATTTCTGTCACTGTAGGCGGATTCGAATATGAGTGCGCGGTCAATCACGGTTATCTGCTCATTTCCGGTCCATTCGAAAGCGGCTGCCGTATCATACTTACCAATGCTCCTGCGGATACATATACCGCTCCTGAAACCTCACAGGAAGTTCATTCCGAGGCTGATATCGCAGCTGAGACTCTTCTCGTGTCCGATGCCGCAGCTGAGACACTGTCCGAGCCCGAAACTCCCGCAGAGACTCTTCCAGAGACTGATATCGCAGCTGAAACACTGTCTGAACCCGAAACTCCCACTGAGACTCTTCCCGAGGCTGACGCTGAAGCTGAAATACTTTCCGAGCCCGAAACTCCCGCAGATACCCGTCCCGATTTTGACGCTCTGGTGGCCGGCACGTACGCGGTAGGAGAGCTTATCGATGAAGCAGCCGCGGATACTCTTCACAATTCCGGTTTTGAAGAAGCCTCTGTTTTTTATAACAGTTCCAAAAAACGCTATCTGTTAAAGATTCATAACAGCAACGGCGCGCATGCGATACTTCCGGACGGCACTGAGATCAGTGCTGCCGCGGGTAAATCCGCTTTTACCGGATACCGCATGGAAACCGATGACGGTGAATTCGATCTGGTCATCATGAAAGAAAGCGCCCTGAAAGATGATACCAGACGTTGCAATGCCTATATGGATGTCTTGGGTTCATTCCTCGGTGACTGCTGCTATCAGATAGACACAGTCCATGAAGTAACGGGAACTCACGGTCATACTCCCGGTTCGGCCATGATCGACCGCGACACCGGCTATAAATGGGGATGTTCATCTCCTTCATCATACGAATTCGAGCTTGAAAACGGTCTTTATACAGTTGAAACAGTTAAAGGCTATGCAGACGGAATGACTGTCTCCGACCGCGATGCCCAGAAGGTTTCAAACGGGTATCTGAGGCTGTTCGGCAATGATTATGTCAGCATAAAGATCACTGCGGCAGACACCATTTCGGAAAATAACCGGTATGTGGAGCTTGAACCTGCTAAATCTCCCAGATACGCCGCACGTATTTTCATTCCCGATGCATGTCCTATTCCGATACTTGCAGCACAAACATCCGCTGCGGATCTATCAGGTCAGGCTGTTCCTTCTTCCGGATTCCGGGCTCCGAATTTTGAACATATCGACGGCGCTCAGACTGTATCCGGGGTTACTACCGGTTTAAAGAAAGATGCCGCATTGGCGGATAATTATGACTTCGTTCCTTTATCTGGCGACCGCGTAGTAGCATTTACCCCCATAGAGCCGGATGATGACGAGGCTGATATCCCCCGCAGACCGCTCAGTTCCGGTTCCGGGAAAGATGCAGTCCGTAAGCCTCTCAGCTCCGATAACGGTGAGGAAGCCGTACGTAAACCTCTCCCTTCCGATTCCGAACAGGAAGCCGTTAAAAATATCACCGTTTCTGTATATAAGCCCGAACAGACCGGGATCACCGCCGAAGAGGAAACCGATTCTCCGGTCGCAAAAGCGGCCAGACAGGCTTCGGCTAAAGCAAGTGAAGTTTCAAAACATATTTCAAATACTCTTGCCAAGCGAAAAGTTGATACCGGCGCGTTGGTTGCCGGTATTGCCGCAGGCACGGTAGCCGTCATCACCGGACTGGTCAGGATCATTTCAAAAAAGAAACGCCGTTAAGAAACGGCGTTTTCTTCAACCATCGCGGCGATTTTGGCAGAACCGGCGGCATCTTTTGAGTAATAATCAGCGCCGATCTTTTTGGCAAGGATCTCACTCAGTACAGCTCCGCCGACCATTATCTTCACTCCGGGGCACTCTTTGCGCAGCAGCTCAATGGTG
The DNA here is from genome assembly GCA_024698555.1 of Lachnospiraceae bacterium. Classification (GTDB taxonomy): domain Bacteria; phylum Bacillota; class Clostridia; order Lachnospirales; family Lachnospiraceae; genus RUG11977. Next base: position 1,401 of record JAILRI010000036.1, on the reverse strand, counting down.
TCCTCCATATTGTGTACCGTAGTAGTCATAAGCGCCGAAAGGCCGACCAGTTTGATATTCTTTTCCTTTACTGTATCAACTATCAGCTGCGGTTCAACATCTTTTCCCAGGTCGATAACATCATAGCCGTAATTCTCGAGCAGCATTTTGACGATATTCTTCCCGATATCATGTATATCACCCTTGACAGTGGCTAAAACGATAGGCATACGTTTCCTGCCGGATTCCTGTGAAGAAACTTTTTTTATAACTTCAAAGCCTTTTTTAGCGGTTTCCGCAGAGTTCATAAGCTGAGGCAGGAATATCTTACCTGCTTCATAAAGCTCGCCCACTTTATCCAGGGCCGGGATAAACTCGTTATTGATGATATCCATTGCGTCGCGGGTTATGAGCAGTTCTGTCGTCTTTGCCTCTATCAGGCTTTTATTGCCGGAGATCACTATATCCGCAACAGTCTTTGAGCCTGTTGCAGTCTGATCTTTAACATCGGCTTTTGCATTGCCGCCTGCCTGATCTCCCGCATCGGATACCGAAGCAGTTGCCGCAGTGGGAGCTGCCGGATGCGCTATGCTGTACTCTATATAGTTCGCGGCACTCTCATCCTCTGTATCCAGAACCCTGTGGGAAAATACCGTCTGCATATATCTGGCTTTGGTCGGATCTATAATGGGAAGATTCAGTCCGTTTGCAAACGCTTCCGCCAAAAAAACTGAATTCATCACCTCGCGTTCGGGAAGACCGAAGGAAATATTGCTGACTCCCAGACAGGTATGGACTCCCAGTTCGCATCTGGCAAGTCTCACTGTTTCCAGGGTTTCACGTGCTTCTTTCTGATTGGTGGAGACAGTCATGACCAGACCGTCGATTATTATGTTTTTGGGGGCTATGCCGTATCCGGCAGCTCTCTCTATTATACGACGTCCTATCTTAATCCTGTCTCCGGCTTTACCCGGTATCCCAGCTTCGTCAAGTGTCAGACATATGAGAGCCGCGCCATATTTGCCGGCAATAGGAAGAATATCCTTCATATTCTCTTTCTTGCCGTTTACTGAATTGATGATGGGCTTTCCCGGATAGACCCTGATAGCCGCTTCCAAAGCAGCCGGATCCGTTGTATCGATCTGCAGAGGTGCCCTGCAAGCCCCGGTCAGTTCAAAGATGAGTTCTCTCAGCACCGCTTTTTCATCAATATCTGCCAGACCGGCGTTAACATCAAGTATTTCAGCGCCACACTCAACTTCCCTGACAGCCTCGGCAGTGATCAGATCAAAATCCCCCGCCCTCAAAGCTGCAGATATCTTCTTTTTCCCTGTAGGATTGATCCTTTCTCCGATCACGGCAGTCCTGTTATCATATTCAACTACCGTGGAAGAACTGCAGATCATAGCCCTGACAGATTTA
>JAILRI010000006.1 GCA_024698555.1 Lachnospiraceae bacterium | reverse complement strand
GCTGGCCCTACCTCTCTCTTGTAGAGTAAGGTCTCTTTTCCCGTTTTACTGTCTTTTTAGGGTTGCAGATTTCTCTGCTTTGTTCTCAAAATTTTTAAAGGAAATTTCAAGGTTGTTCTATTATTTGGTTGTCAAGGTTCTAAACCGCCGCTCCCTTTAAGCCCAAACAAAAAAGCGCTTTCGGAAGTCAGCAAGCAGTATTATATCACCCGCAACCCTCCGTGTCAACTACTTTTTTACTTATTAAGAGTAAAACTTTTTGGTTGAATTGGGGGTATTTTTCTGACAATTCACACAACTATATATTTTCCCCCATTTTTCGGGACTTGCAGGAATCAAATCCCCGCTCCGTAAAGGAAACTTTTAAGCGGCGCGGGGATTTGGATTTATACTTTTACTATTAACTTATGCTTCTGCTTCGGACTTTTCGCCCTTCTTCCTCGGTGAGAACTCTGTCTCGCCGCAGATATACATTTTCAGCGTTCCCAAAAGGATCATTGCCGTTGAAATGTATACCAGTATGGGATAAAGCGTTTTATATATAAAAGTACATATTGTGGCTGCCGCATCGCCTCCGATGATAATGGCCGCAAGATATCCGAAGAATGTAATACCGCCTACCAGAAGGCATACAGTGACTCCGATTCCGAATATCAGCTTCATGATGCTTACTATTTTTTCCTTCATATTCCTACCTCTTTAATGATTTTTGACATAAACCCGTCTGTCACACTCCGAATATAGGCAGCCAGCCCAGCAGCACTATGATCTCCAGCAGGTACTGACCTACGATCCACCAGATATCATTCTTGACAGCCTTTGAGAAATCCGCTCCCGAAAGGCTTACACCCGCCAAAAACGCAGGCGCGATCGGAGGCACCATATTGGACATAACGCCGCAGATACAGGGAAGCATGGCAGCCACCAGCAGGGGATTTACGCCTACAGCGGCAAACAGCGCGATGAAAATGCTTCCGAATACTACAACCATAGAAGAGCCTACTATTGCAATGCCCATAATGCAGGTGAGCAGAGGGATCACTACGCACAATCCCACTTTACCGAGGTTCAGCGTGGAAATACCGGCTTCTATCCCTGCCGCGATCTCAAGATCGCCGAACAGCGCGCCGAACATATAACCTACAAAGCAGATCGCAAGAGTGGGGGCGATCTTCTTGATACTCTCACCGAAATCCTTTACCATTGCAGGGATCTTCACATGCTCTTTATTTTTTACTACAAGCATAGTATAGAGTGTAGTAAGTCCCGCGATGAAGTACAGGAGAGAGCTTGAAAGGTATTTTGCTCCGTCCTTGCCCAGTCTTTCGGTAAAGAAGGTGCTCTTGAACAGATAATCAAGCAGGAAAGGCACAAAGATGATCACGGGAAGCAGCAGTCCTCTCCAGCCTTCCTTGAACACGGTCTTCAGCGAAGGTATATCCTCTTTGGCCAGAGGCTTTACCTTGTATACTTTGCAGAAAATGAACACCATGATGATACGGTGAAGTATGAACCACAGCGAGCAGCCCCAGCAGGCGATCCAGAACTGTCCGGTGGAAATGTTGAGCTCAGGATACATCTCATCAAGTATGCCCATGGCCGCCACGATCATGGTAGCGGGAGGAATCATATTGCCCAGGCAGCTCGAAGCGCTCTCGATATTGCCTGCCAGTTCCGCGGGAAATCCCGATTTCTTCATGGTCGGAATGGTTATGGTTCCGGTTGCCATAACGTTACCGGGGCCTGAACCTGACAGCGCGCCCATGAAGGAGCTTGCAACAACCGATACATAGCCTGCTCCGCCGGTCACACGGCCAAGCAGCGCCAGAATGATCTCAATAGCGCCGTCGATGATGCCGGTCTTGGTCAAAACTATCGACATTGCTACGAATACCAACATATTGTATAAAGTTGAGGTTTTGAGCGCGGCATGAATATATTTGAAAATATTCGGCCACTGCCCGCCCACGGTCAGGACCACTATGAAGCTTACAAAAATAGCCTCATAAATGGGTCTTTTGACGACCAGGAAATAGATGAGGATCACTGCCAGCATGATCCCCAGGTACATGAAAGATGATGCCATTTTTCTCTCCTTTTTGTAAAAATGTGTAAAAATTCTATACCATTCATAACCTTTTGATTATGAAAAAAGCAAATAATTACGGAGGAAGACATAATCCCTCCGCTTTCCGGTTACTGCAAATCCCTTCACGCTTTGCGCCCGGGGTGACACTGACAGCGCCGATATATCGTATGCCCGGTCATATCTGTGTTATAAATGGTATAACAGCGAACGGCACATCGCCGTTTTTTATAAATATATATGTATCATAATGAATTACTTATGTCAACGATAAGTTTTAAATATTTCGATAAAATCCCTAACCGCCTTCGTGGGAGTATAGTTCCTGCGGCGACAGACCACTATCTCCCTGGCGGGGATATCCTGTTTCAGCCCATAGCAGCTGATAGAGCTGCAATCACTCTTAAGCATGTATGAGGGCAGAAGCGCGGGACCGACCCCCTCTCTCACCAGGGCGAATTCAGCCTCCAGACTGCGGCAGACTACCGCGGGATTAAGCGTCACGCCGGTTTTGCGACAAACATCGTCAAGGAGCTTCTGCATAACCTGATTTTCGGACAGCATGATAAAATCGCAGCCGTTTAACTGGGCGAAATCAACACAGGGGTATAGCCCTGAACCGGCTTTGGCTATTCCGGACAGCTTTTTATCCAGCGCGGAACCGGCGGGCACCATGAGCACGCAATCATCTCTTCTAACCAGCTCGTACTCAAATATCTGCTCATCTACGGGCAATGTGGTGATACACAGGTCATATTCGCCCTTTTCGGCTTTTTCAAGCAGTTCCTGCCCCACTCTTTCGTCTATGACCAGCTTTACTCCGGGATACAGCCGCTTAAAACCTGCCACGGCAGGAGGCAGTATGCATATGCTGCGATGCGGCGAAACCCCGATCACTATGGTACCTGTACGGCAGTCGTTCAGATCGGCAAATTCATTTTTCATACGCCGTTCTATTTCAAGAATGCCCCGTCCGGCCTCTAAGTATGCCTTTCCGGCATCCGTCAGCCTCAGGGTGCTTCCTGATCTGTCAAACAGTGAAACTCCCAGATCATTTTCAATCTTGCGTACATACTGCGAAAGCGAGGGCTGGGAAATATTCAGCTCTTCGGCAGCTTTGGAGAAGCTCCCCTGATCTGCGAGCATCAGCACATATCTAAACTGTTTAAGATTCATAGCCTGACCTCATACAGTAAATGAAATATTGAAAGATCATATTTTCACTTCTGCGTCATTTCCGGAACGAACCGCGTTATACAGCGCGATACTGAAGTCTCTGCCGACACCGGCGTAATCCATCAGTCCCAGATAACGTTCCTTAAATTCCTCTTCCGTAAAGGGATTCTCCGGCTCTCCTTTGGGATAATCCACCTGTTTGGAAACAACGCGCCCATCGGCGGTTACTACTTCTACGATTGTAGACTGTTTCTCGGGAAAGCTTCTGCTCAGTTCCTCATCAGCCACAACACGGACTTTCCTTACCAATCCCAACAGCCTCTCATTTGCAACCATTTCAGGCGTAAACTCCTGCAATCCTGCCTTTCCGAATACAAACCCCGCCGCTGTTGCGTAGGGAATGCTCATCTTGGCAGAATAAGGATTGGGAATCTCCGTGTGATCGTGTCCTGCTACAGCAATAGAATAAGCCTTTATATTTACAGCCTCAATATCTTCAGCCGCTATCCATGAACTGCCGCGAAGGAACACCGCAGCTTCAACTGCCGGATGGGTGTACCTGCAAGAGGCATAGGGCTTGGTATAACTCTTGCTGACGGCGTAAGTGCCGAAACGCAGCAACGGTTCCAATTCAGTGTCTTCGCTTCCGGTCATCATGGCAAGGAAACCCCTGCTGCCGCCTAACGGATCCGGGCTCCCGGTAAATCCCGCCTTTGCCAGCTGTACTGACGTAAGAGCCAGCAGCGCGGTCTTGGCAACATTATAGCATTTGAGCTGGGAACCCTCGTCCAGGACTTTAAGCATGCCCGAAGCCGATACACATGCCGCCGCAAACGCATTGAATGTCTCTTCATATGTAAGTCCGAGCAGACACGAGGCCGCAATGGCTGCTCCCAGCGTGCCGCAGGTACCTGTGGCATGAAATCCCCGGGCCTTGTGCCCCGGCTGAATGGAAACTGCCATGGTATATGAAGCCTCATAGCCGATCACCGCGGCATCCAGCACTTCCGTGATGGTCTTTCCGTATTTTTGCGCCAGAGGAAGCAGCAGTGAAAATATAGGCGATCCTATGTGTATGATCCCTGCCGTCGTTCCGTCATCATAGTCGAGAGCATGTCCATTGAGACCGTTTAAGAACACAGCCTCTTTTAAAGCCAGCTTTCTGCCTGTTCCGATAGCGCTGCAGCAGCCTTCCTCCGGCTGTGAAAATGAAAAGTAGTTTTCCACCTTCTCCTTCTGGAACGCTGCTCCCGCGTAGGTCACAGCCAGGTAATCAAGGAGTGATTCCTTTACCCTTGCCTTTACTTCTCCGGGAATCTCCCTACTTTTAAGCTCCAGAAGATCCCGCACGAATTTTTCGCTTTTATTCATGATCAGTCTGTCCTGTCTTCCTTTTCGCGGACCTCGTTCACCTGCTTGTCCAGCTCTTCCTCCGCCTTGAGTTCCTTCTCTTCCTGCTGCATTTCCAGAAGATCTTCCTCCGTCAGCTCCTCACCCTCTTCCGGTTGAACGGCCAAACGGTATTTCTTTATCTTCTTTTTGATCTTGTTGTATACAGGGATCCAGTCCTCATACTTCGGATCGTCCTTGTGGTCGGTAAGACCGTAATTTGTTACCAGATAATCGCCCAGAAGCCTGGTAAATATCACGGCTCCGTCAAAATTCAGATGGCTTTCGTCATAAAAATGCTCATCGCGGCTGACGGTATGCAACTGCATATACTCGAAAGCCTCATCAAAGGTCTCAAATTCCCAGTACATCCCGTTAAAATCCACGGAATAAACACTCTTTTCTTCATTCCAGACGATATATTTATCGAGATTGCCTTCGTTGTAATATATCTTATCGGAATACCTGATCCACTTTATTCCTTTTTCATCGAGAATATCACAGAGCTCGTTGGTCCTCATCATTTCATTCTCGTTCAGCCTGTGGGGCGTATCAACGAACAGCAGCTCGATATCATGCTCCCCACAGTACTCAAGGATCTCTTCAAGCGATTCAAGAGCTATATCGGTCAGCTTTTCACGTTCATCCGTCCATTCGCTCTGTTTGAGTTTGGTGATCTTTACGTCTTTTTTGGTCAGGTAATATCCCAGATGCTTTGACGCGGGACATCCGATCTCGGAAAACGGCTCAAAATCATCTTCGCTCCATTGCGAATGATACAGTATAAAATTCAGAAAATAGCTGATATCATACTTCTCCTCAGACGGATCGGCCTCATGCATCAGCTCACGGGTACGCTTTATAGCGTCCAGCCTGTTCGGCGAAAAGAAATCCAGAACATCGATAATACGGCGCGCGCGGGTCTTGCTGAGCTCGACCTTGTCCGAATAATCATATATCACGAACATACGCATATCCATGAGTACCAGCCTGGGGTTCTGAAATATGTACGCTTCCTTCAGCATATCGAGCGCAGTCCAGCACGGCATGGCATCCGTCGAAAGCGGATAGACGCTGATACCGAACTTGTCAAAGCCCTTTGCGGCGATCCAGGAACGGTCAACCCCGCTGGTCCCGATAAATACGGCGTCCACCGTGTCCGGTTCGAAGGACTTATACAGGGTATAGCGTTTCCTCATATAGTCATTCTGATACTCGAAAATGTCGCAGAGCAGATACAGTATAACGCAGAACAGCCCCAGAAATACCACTATCTTTGCGATCTGCTCTCCACGTATGCGGGCTTCGGACTTGGGCTTTTTCTCTTTTTTCGGCTTCTTCTTCGTGCTGTCTCCCACTGCTTCTGAAACCGCTTTCGATGTTCCTTCAGCTGCTTCATCCGAAACTGCTTCCGATGTTTCCTCAAGAGCCGCTTTGGATGCTTCTTTTCCTGCCGGATCCGCCGATTTGCCCGTCTTTACAGACATTTCCGCCTCACCTTTTCCGTCAGACGCAGGCTCGCCCACAGTGTTCGCAGATTTCACCGCCTCTGAATTCAACTTGTCATTATCCATATGATTTTTGTTTTCCTCAATATACAGCCTTTGTAACCACTCGGAATCCCCGGCTCGCATCAGTACGCCTGATAGATGAACGCCGCCGCGTCAAAGGTCGGCCCGTAGATACCGAATATCATGATCGCCGTGAGCATGGTAAGATATATGAGCCATCGGAACACGATATTCCAGCCTGCGATCGTCTTGCGGATCTGAACCCCGTGCTCCTGAAGCATGCTCACTGTAAACAAAAGGGCTAAAGAAATTCCCAGCACGATATAATTCTTATATCCCAGATCGAATTCGTAAGTCCCGATCTCTTTGAATACATGGAAGTTCACGTTCGAAAATACTCTGCCGACCATTCCCGCGGCGGTCTTAAGACTCGGAGCCTTGACCAGTATCTTGGAAATGCCCATGATCAGGAATGTACGGATGATGCAGAATATCTTCCAGCCCTTCGATTCCACATTGACCTTGAATTTCTCCCGAAGTATCTTAAATACTGGCTCCATCGCCACGCCGCCAGCAACCACTACGGCGTTGTACAGACCGAACGCCAGATAGCGCCAGTTGGCTCCGTGCCATATACCTATCAGTATGAACACGATGAACGGAGTGATGACTGAGGGCACATACTTGGCCCACTGCTGGCCCTTTTTGTCCTTGACCTTCTTTGAAAGCTTGGAAATAGGCTTGGACAGCATGATCGGATAGAATACATATTCCCTCATCCAGGCGCCCAGAGTGATATGCCAGCGTCTCCAGTATTCGGCAACGGACCTTGAAAAATACGGTCTTTCAAAGTTGAGAGGAAGCTCGATCCCCATCATACGGGCTGCTCCGCGTGTAATATCGATACCGCCGGAAAAGTCACAGTAGATCTGAGCCGCGTAGCACAGCATGCCCACAAAGATCAGAGTTCCCGAATAATCTTGATAATCAGGCACAAAGATAGCGGAAACCATTGGAGCTATCCTGTCCGCGATCATCAGCTTCTTAAAGAAGCCCCACATGATCAGCTGCGCGCCGTAAGTCAGATTCTCATAGCTCAGCTTATGCTCCTCTGCCAGCTTCTTTCCGGTATCCTCATAGCGGCTGATGGGACCCTGGACTATCGAAGGGAAGAATGATAAAAACAGAGCCAGCTTGCCGAAATTGCGCTCCGCCTCGTATTTGCCCCTGCCGATGTCAATGATATAGCCCATCGCCATGAAGGTATAAAAAGAAATCCCGAGAGGGATCAAAATCTTAAACCCCGGAATTTCAGCCTGAAGCCCCGCTGTACCCAGCAGGGAATTTATATTATCGATCACGAAAGAGCTGTATTTTACCACGCCCAGAACAGCCAGATTGATCACTACCGCTATCACCTGGATCCGGTGTATATCGGCTCCGGTTTTTTTCTTCAGCGCCTGCTTATCTTCCTTCGAGATGTCTTTTGACGAAGCCAGCTCCTGTTTATAACGATCCCGCCGTCGCTGCATGAGCAGTCCCGACCCGTAAGTCACCAGCGTCGTTCCCAGCAGGAAGAACACCTGTCCCACGCCGCTGATAAGGTAAAACGCGTAGCTTACGATAAGCAGCAGTACCCATTGCAGTTTTTTCGGCACAATATAGTACAAAAACAAGACTACTGTTAAAAACAGCAGAAATTTAAATGATGTCAAAGCCATATAAAAATCACTCTTCCTGCAGCCTCTCTATAAGGTTGCAAATGGTTTCGGCACTGTTAAAATTCTCGGGAGTAAGATCCTCTATGCCGATCTCCACGTCAAACTCCGCCTTGAGCTCGCTCACCAGACCCACGATATCGAACGAATCAAGGATGCCGCCGTCTACCAACTCATCCTCGGTCGTATAGTCCACATCGCCGTTGATCTCCTCCAGAATCGAGATGACCTTCTCTAACATTTCCTGCTCCTCCTTTTATCAGGATCTCCGCTTCCGCCGTAATGGAACAGCTCACAGTCATTGCGAAGTTCCTGAAGCTTTTCATAATAAATACTCCAAAACCGCTTCCCGCGGTCTTATTCAAAAACTTTATGCCGGATTACTTGAATACAGCATTTATCAGCGTTTTCTTAATCCGCAAGTCTCTTCCTATCGAGCTTGCCGTTTGAAGTCTTCGGAAGTTCTTCCGTCTCTATGATCTGCTTCGGAATCTTGAACGCCTCCAGATGCTTCTGCATATGCGCCTTCAGCGCCGCAGTATCGAGAGCCGAGCCCTTCTGCATGACTACCTTCAGCTTCGGGACCATTCCGCCCATGCGGTCTTCCACCGCGTAGCAGGCGCAATCGGCAACTCCGGGGAATCTTAAGACTACATTTTCAACCTCGATAGGCGCGATCTTTAAGCCTCCGATATTGATAACATCGCCCTTTCTGCCGAGCATGTAGACAAAGCCCTCTTCATCGATGTAGCCGATATCGTTCGTATATACGATGCCGTCCTTTAACACCTCAGCTGTCAGCTCAGGCTCGCCGTAATAGCCCTGCATGACCATTCCGCCCGAAATGGCGATCAGTCCCTGCTCGGTGCGGGAGGACTTTATCTCCTTACGATCCTCATCCACGATGAAAATATGAGCGTTCTTATTGGGCTTGCCCACGCAGCTGATAAGCCCCCTGTGCTTTGAGTAATCGAACATGCTCACGCATCCCGCCTCGGAAGAACCGTAGGCAAAATACAGGCGGGTATGGGGCAGCAGCTCGCACAGCTTCTCCTTGTCCGCCTCGGGAAACGCGGCCGAGCCGGTATGTATGTGATGCAGCTGATCCGAGTATTTGCTCAGTTCCTTGCCCGCGAGCAGCAGTATCATGCGGACAGCCGCGGGAGGCATCAAAATAGAGGTTACCTTGTATCTGTCAATATAGGAAAACAGCTTTTTGATGTCTGTAAAACCGTCCAGCAGAACAGCGGTAGTGCCCGTAAGGATGCTTACATACAGCTTTCTGATGGCCGACGCGTGATTGATGGGCGCCGGAATGAGGTAAATGTTGTCCTCGGGGATCTGCGCGCCGTATTGAACATTTTCAGAAACCGCCACTACAGCCCGGTGAGATTCCATAACTCCCTTGGACTTGCCTGTGGTTCCCGTCGTGAACATGATATCGCAGGTCATATCGAGGGTCGGAAGCTCGAATTCCAGCCCCTCGCGGTAATGTTCAAGAGCCAGCCTGCGGACATCCTGCTGCGTGATGCAGCGGTACTTCTTTTCCGCACCGGTGCCATTTTCCGGGCTACCCCCGGCCGATGCCGCAAAGAATCCGTCTTCCCCGCATCCTACGTCGGAAATGATAAGGGACGCGTCCAGCTGCTCAGCAATGCTCAATATACCGCTCTCACCGATGGTCTTCTCCATCGGGACATGCGCGTTACCGGAAAGATGGATGCCGAAACACGAAACCGCGAACCATATGGAGGGAGCCGCCTTTACTGTAATACGAGATCCCTTCACAAAGCCCTGCTTGCGCAGATATTCGGCAAAGCCCTGCACTTCTTTCCAGAGCTCGCCGTATGTGATCTGCTCCTCGTCTGCAATGACCGCCACCCTGTCGGGTCTGGACGCGGCAAAATTTTTAAGAGCCTCTACTATTGATTCCATTTATATTATTCTCTTTCTAAATTCCCTGAATACCGTTTCTTTACCGTAAACAGTCATAATCCGCCATGATCACGCATGACTGTGCTGTCCGGCATAATTTTTACCTTGGGCTGCTCAACCTATGATCGCTCTGTGGAATACTTTCTTACCTTTTTTGATCTTAACGCCCTTTTCAAGAGCTTCACGGCTGATCTTCGAGTCAAATCTCTCCACCTTCTCGCCATCAACGCTTACTCCGCCCTGCTCTACCAGGCGTCTGCCCTCTCCCTTGGACGGGATCAGGCCGCACAGACTCATCAGATCCACGATGCCTATGCCGTCTGCGGGAATATCCTCTGACTTAAGCTCCGTCGTCGGCATATCCGCGTCATCGCCGCCGCCGGCAAACAGCGCCTTGGCGGTAGCTTCAGCCTTATCGGCCTCTTCCTTGCCGTGTACCAGCTCGGTCAGCTCATGGGCGAGCAGCATCTTCTTCTCATTGATACGGGAAGGATCCCAGTTCTCTATCTCGCGGATCTGCTCCATGGGCAGGAAAGTCAGCAGCTTGATGCACTTCATGACATCCGCGTCATCTACATTGCGCCAGTACTGATAGAACTCGAAAGGAGAGGTCTTGTTGGGATCGAGCCATACTGCGTTGCCTGCGGTCTTACCCATTTTCTTACCCTGGGAATCCGTCAGCAGAGTGATGGTCATGGCATGAGCGTCCTTGCCCAGCTTCCTGCGGATCAGCTCCGTACCGCCGAGCATGTTGGACCACTGGTCATCGCCGCCGAATTCCAGGTTACAGCCGTATTTTTGGAACATATAGTAGAAATCGTAGGACTGCATGATCATATAGTTGAACTCAAGGAATGACAGTCCCTTTTCCATACGCTGCTTGTAGCATTCGGCGCGGAGCATGTTATTGACCGAGAAGCATGCGCCCACTTCCCTCAGCAGCTCGATATAGTTGAGGTTCATAAGCCAGTCGGCGTTATTGACCATCAGCGCCCTGCCGTCGGAAAAGTCGATGAAGCTCTCCATCTGCTTCTTAAAGCATGCCGCGTTATGGTCTATATCCTCTCTGGTCAGCATCTTCCTCATGTCGGTCCTGCCGGAAGGGTCGCCTATCATGGTCGTGCCTCCGCCAATAAGCGCGATGGGCTTATTGCCGGCCTGCTGCAGCCTCTTCATAAGGGTAAGCGCCATAAAATGACCTGCGGTCAGACTGTCCGCAGTGCAGTCAAATCCGATATAAAATGTCGCCTTGCCGGAATTGACCAGCTCCCTTACCTGCTGCTCATCGGTTACCTGCGCAATAAGGCCGCGCTCCACCAGTTCTTCATAGATTCCCATAGTGTTACTCTCCTGTTTGACTTTATTACATCGCTGTGATCTTATCGATCACCTGTTTCGTGATCTCTTCGATCTTCTTTACATCCTCGAAAATATCCTGTGACGCCTTTTCCTCGCCCTCGTGGGATTCGGACTGACGCGCCAGATTGGACTGCATCTCGGCCAGATCCTCCGAAAAACGGGTCAGGATCTCCAGGATCTTGCCGGAAGACTCCTTGGTATCATTGGCCAGCTTTCTCATCTGCTCGGCAACTACCGCGAAGCCGCGGCCCATTTCGCCGCTGCGCGCCGCCTCGATGGAAGCGTTAAGGCTCAGCATATTTGTATTGTTGGAAATGCGCTGGATATCCTGCGCAAAGGTCTTGACCTCGCTGACATTCTGAAGGATTCGATTCGTGGAAAGCTTGATCTGATCAGAGCTTTCCTTGATCACCGCGTTATAGTTATCCGCCTCGTTCATCTTGATCTGAACTTCGTTCAACGACTCGAGCAGCTTGTTTGAGGCTTCCTTGGTAAAGGTTTCATTTTCAAGGCTGACAGCTATACCCATGGTGCCGACGATATTGCCCCTGTCCCTGATGGCGATGGTAATAGCGCGGAACGCGAAACCATATACATCCGCGGGACAGATCTGCTCCAGCTTCTTCCCTGTGGTAAAGCTCGTATACATCGGATCGTCATGAGAAAGAGCGTCGCCGGGATGAATGTCGGCAACCATCTTGTCGCCTTTCCAGTAGGCAAGGAACTCATGTCCGTCAGTGATACTCATCATCATGTCGATACCCAGAGCATCCTTGATCACAGGAACAGTGTCAATAAATTTCTGCAATGTCTCGTTCATTATGCTACCTCCATGAATAAAATATACATAAATACCACACTTATGAAACATTCTATAACAATATTTTCAATAAATCAATCGGGGAAACCAAAAAAATACGGAATAACATTCCGCAGCGCCGGTAAAGCCGGATTCTACACGCTATTTGACAAAAATGATCATCAGTATTATACTGTATCTGGTAAAGGGTATTATAACGATTCAGTCCAGAAGGAGGTGCGGTATGGGATTTACGGTTGAATGCTGTGAAAATTGCGGTACACTATTTAATTATCCCGGTTTCGGGTCAAAATACTGCCCTCTGTGCCGGGAAGAGGATACCAAGAGACGTGACACGGTCAAGGAGTTTCTGCGCTCGCACGGCAACGCGAACATGTATGAGATCTCGCTGGCCACGGGCATCCCTGAAAAGCAGGTAAAACAGTACCTGCGTGACGGCATGCTCGAGATCCCCGAGGGCTCTCCCATTTATATCAAGTGCGAATGCTGCGGATGCGATATCCGCTCCGGCCGCTGGTGTCCTTCCTGTGCCGCGCGCTTAAGCGCCGGAACCAAGGGCAGCTATGTAAGTGTCGGGGAAGTTCCCCGCGAATCCATGGGTCCGGGCAAGATGCGCTTCATCGGACGCCACGAAAAAAAATAAACGAAATTACCCCGTAACTGCGGCTGCAGATACGGGGTTAATTTTTTGTCATCTGATGCGATGCCCTTTTTCTATTCAAATCTCAAATCCACCGACTTTAACCGCTGACTACGGCCGGCATCATCGATCATGATTCGACCGCCTTGTTTGAGATGACTGCAAATCAAAAAATCTCAAATGCAGTCACTCGACTGTTTTGTTTGCGATGACTGCAAATCGAAAAATCTCAATTGCAGTCACTCGGCCGTCTTGTTTTCGTTGACTGCAAATTGAAAAATCCCGAATGCAGTCACCGAGTAGGAGGCTAACCGCCTCCTACTCGATTGTATTTTAGAAAACGGGGTTTACTCTACCGTGATATGGCAGGTGGCGAGGCGCATGCCGCAATCGACCTTTATCTGCGCTGTGATGTCAGTTTCGCCGGGACCCACAGCTGTAATGAGGCCGTTTTCATCGACTTTAGCAACGTAGATATCGGCGGACTGCCAGGTGGTACCGCTGCTGCCCGTTATCGGGGCGGTAAGGTTCAGCTGCAGGGTCTCTGCCACAGCCAGCTCTTCTGCGGTGTGGTTTAAGGTAACCCCATCCTTTACCTCCACTGTGAGGGTAAAGACGTAAGTATCCTCTGCAGTCCCGTTCAGCGTCGTTCCGTCATAGGCAAACGCCGGATTGGATGAGGCATAATCACCGAACAGGTTAGTCACATGCATCGGATCGGTAAATGTACCGACTACCGAAGCGGTTCCGACACCTGCTGCTGATATGGTTCCGTCACGGTTCACTCTGACTACGTCCGGATCGGAGGAATGAAGGGCGATCCTGGGTCCGGAGCTGTTCGTGATCCAGTCCGGAACGGTAAATACCAGCTCCGCGCGGTCGTTGCTGTAAGTCGTGTAGTAGTACTTTCCTGAAGGGTCGGTGTAAAGACCTGTCATAGCGGCTTTGGTACCACCAATATTCCCCCTCTTGTAGATACTGTCGGTTATGAGAGTCCGTTCTCCGTTAACATAATCATAATAGCCTTCGTTGCATGAAACTGACGATTCACCGATACTGTCACTGATAGTCAGACCTGTGAGGTCAACATCAATAAACTGGAATGGAGAAGGATCGCACAAAACCGTAAAATACGTACAGGAGCCGTACTTGAGATCCAGATCCGCACGTCCTTCTTCCTCTGCGCCAACATACCGCTCATCGATTTTTATCAACTCTCCGGTAGTAAGATTGAAATCAAGTTCTATGCCTACCTGTTCAATACCAGTCAGATCACGAACATATCTACGCGTGTTGGCATCGTACTTATACTCGGGAGAACAAACATTGTCATATTCATCTATCGGCACAGCATATTCATCTCCTTCATGACCCCACACATATGAAGAGATACAGGAAGCTGTGTAAACAATCGACCCATCATCTTTAACTTCTTTCCAGGAAAATATCGAATCTCCCGAATCAAACAGTATATCGGTGATATAAGCCCTGCACCGGCAGACAGTATCGCCGTTGTCATTTACAGTGTCATCATACTGCACGATCTTTAACAGGGCTGTATATCTGTAACCAAGGTTATCATAGAAGGGCAGCTCAACTGTTACTCCGGCGTCTTCATCATTCCGGATATCCAGATCACTCTCTTTAAGCGTACCTGTTACATACAGGTTTGTGGTCGCTTCGGGAGGAACCTGTTCAATATCAGCTGTAATTACAGGCTTATGCTCATCGGTTATGACGCCGAAGTTGTCGCGGATAGCATTATTGGAATGATCGATCAGCTCCTGCCCGGCCGATTCAGGCTGAATGATCCTGCACAGGAGTTCTGTATCTCCGTTTTCGTAAGTTCCATAGATGTTGCCTTCCACGTCTGCCGGGGATACTGTCAGCCCGCCCGCGGGCTTGCCTGCGCCGCTTCCGTCCGTGATATCTCCTCTGACGAAGGAAATCCCGGAATTTCCGTTATCAGCGTACATGGTCATGGCAGAAAAGTCTATGGTTATGCGTTCAAACCGGTCGGAATCAGGGTCTGAACCAAGCATGAAGGAAATAGTTTTCCCTCCTTCAGCAGCGCCCACTGAACAGAATCTTCCGATATCCGCTCTGAAGATCAGGTATACTCCTTCCATATCAATAGTGGCTTCCCCGGTTTCTTCATTTATCCGGATTCTATTATAATACTCTCCTTCCGATCCCAGTTCAAAGACACTTATGTCGGCCGACTCATATACAGTACTTCCGTCCGGTTGTTCAGCTGACTTCACAAACACAGATTTGCCTTCGGAATCCAGAACATCGGCAACACTTATTAAGAAACCATTATTACATTCATCCGACTGCCGTATTCCGATCTGCGCAGTATACTTCTGTCCCTGCCTGTCATAGAATGTCATAGGAACAATCCGGCCTGTTTCGGTCATAAGTCCGGTATCCTTGTAATCGATATTTCCGACAGCATGGATCTTTGTGGTCGCTACAGCCCCGGTTCCGGCATTGTCCGATGAGATCACCTTCAGTCCGCTTTCGGTCCAGCCTTCGGTATCAGAGAGTATTCCTTTACCTGCGCCTTCATGGTTTACAGCTGAGCCTCTGATGAAAGATACCGTTGTATTGCCTCCATCTTCACGCGCAGTCAATGCCGAAGGATCGATAGATATCGTTTCGAAGCGGTCATCCGGCTCTGTTGATATTTTGAATTCAAAAGGAGTATCCAGATCATTACGGACATATCTTCCTGCTTCAAGATCATATTTCCAGCCTTCCCAGGAAACAAACTTCCCGGTCTGGTCATCAAACTTCAGGTTTATACCCTCCATTTCAATATATACATTACCCAATTCATCTACTTCATCAGAATATTCAACGAAGCCAAATTTAAACGAAGTAATGTCCGAACAAGCATATGTAATCGAGCCATCATCCTCTATAAGCTGCTGAACAAATATCGACTTCAAGTTGGAATCAACAATATCATGAACCTTGATATTATATATATTTTCCTCTGTACTTTCTTCATTTGCCCTTATGGATACTACAGCATAATATTTCTGCCCATCCCTGCCATAGAAAGGCATGTAATACCTGCAGCCTATTTCGTCCTTCAGATGACTATCCGTAGGGTCAAGGTTGCCCACTGCCCGGATATTCGTGGTAGCTGAATATCCGGTATTGGTTCCGGCTGTGGCGATACTTGAACCGGAGGTAGTGTAGGCGGCAGAGGAGCCTGCTGCGTTCTGAATGAACGGAGCCTGAACAAAGCTATAGTCACTGCCTGCGCCGGTGTAGCCCATCAGCTTCTTTCCGGCGGCAGTACAAAGTACGCCGTCCGCGTCAACTTTAAGCGCACCGCCGTTTAAGATATAATCGCTGACATCCTTGTTTAACGCATAGGCGCGGGTCCCGGTCATCAGGATATTCATGGGATCATCGTCCCGCGCATACGCATGGAAGCCTGCCAGAACATCAAGAGCGTCATATTTGGTTGCGTCACGGTAATTAAGCGCAGTCTTCAGCTCGGATACATCATCAGAGTGTACGACTATCGTAATGCCCATGTATTGGATAAGTGCAGCGGATACACCGCCTAACCCATTGCCATAAGTAGGTAAACCGCTTATTTTCTTAGCAGTCTCATCCTTTACCGGGATCGCAGTCAGGTAATAGATACCCGCAGGCAGGTACTGTAAGGTTACCTTTCCGTTAGTAGTGCTGATATCCATCAGATCGGCATATTCACGGGTAATATCCTTGCCCGGATCCGGCTCATTGCCTGCAAAGAGTCTCCAATCAAGGACACTCGCGTACTTCGCGTTACTCTGTATAACTATATCCCGGTCATCCGATCTTACATCGACCGTATATTTGCTCTTATAATCTGTGGTATAGTCTACGGCGTAGGATTCGGGAATAACTACGACGTTGAATGATAGTTTAGCCGCATTCTCATCCTCTACAGTCGTACTCGTAACACTGATCCTTGCAAAGCCCGCCGACTTGGCAGTGATCATTCCGGTACGCGCATCCACCTCTGCTACCGAAGTGTCACTGGACTCCCAGAGCAGCGCTGTCTGCGGTTCTTTTAAGTCTTCCGGATCCACGTCACTGGGCACATAGCCGCTCTTGCCGACTGCCATGGCTTCATCGGTATATTCGTAATCTACATACCGCACCTTTCTCAAATAGTGGTCACGACCTTTAAGGTGCGCAGATTCACCGGTATACAGCTGCAAAGTATAATTCCCGGATACTTCACCATATTGCGCATAAAGCAGACCATAGTAGTATTTTTGCCGATCGCTGCGTTCCATGATATTGCCGCTGCCGTTTGTCTCATTATCAGCCCACTCCAGCGGAACATAGATCTGACAGTAAGCAACTGCAATATAATGTATTCCGTCAGGATCCGTAACGTCAACCACCAGTCCGGCAAACCCCGGAGAATTTATAATCAGATTAACCCAACATTCATCATCATTTTGCGACTCAATCTGAACAATATTAGGGTTTGAAACATCCCAACTAATAGCTGTTCCTGAAGCTATACCCGTTGATGACCGCAGACCAATTCTCAGAGTCCGGTCACCTCTGTTATACAGCGAATAATCCACAGTTCCGCCATTGGGACACTCTTTACCGCTGGGCAAAAGGAACGAAAAAGATGCTCCGTCATAAAACGGCTTATCCACCTCACCTTCACCGGACGTTTCGCTGCCCGAGCCGGAACCTGTGCCGCTGCCCGAGCCGCCTGATACGGGTGTAGTTTCTCCTGAGGATGAAGAGCCGCCTTCTCCTGTACCCGTGCCCGAACCCGAACCTGTTCCTGTACCGGTTCCTGAGCCTGTACCGCTTCCGGTACCGGAGCCCTGACTATTGCCGCCATTGCCGCCATCAAATACTTCCAGCGGAACATATACTCCTACGCGGATCACATCGGGGTGCGTGGTTCCGTCTGGATCGGTTATGGAGGCGCTCAGCTCTGTAAAGCCCGCGGAACGTATCGTAAGCCTTACGAGAGCACCGTCTGTTTCCGATATAGGATTAACCGAAGAGTCAGGAACCTTCCAGTCGATCCTTGTTCCTGCAGGAAGGAGATTTTTCGAGCGAAGTATCATAGTAAGCGTCTTATGATCGGTGTTATACTGCGAATAGTCGATGATATCACCGTTCGCGCAGGTCTTGTCTCCGCCCAGATAGAGGTAGTATCCGGGGTCATCCTTTCCGGCATCTGTCGTAGTTCCGCTGCCTGAAGACGAAGATCCTCCCTCGCCCGAAGCCGAGCCGGAGCCTGAAGCCTCCTGCGTTCCGGCAGTCCAATTAAGCGGTACATATACGATGATATGAGCCGCGTTGGGGCGGGTTGTTCCGTCAGGTTCGGTTATCGAAGCGTAAAGCGTGGTATATCCCGGAGCGAAGTACGAAAGGATCACTTCTCCGTTCTCATAGGCCTTATATATCTTCGCAGTCTGTTCGTTATCCACGCTCCAGGTAACCGTTGTGCCCGAGGCGAGAGGCCGGCTGGATACCAGCCTGATCTTAAGGAGCTGCGATGAGTACGGTTCCTCTGTCAATATCTGTGAGCAATCGAGAACTTCACCGTCGCTATACTCTTTTGTGTAATTATGAACATCACCTGCATAGAATTTATACACGATGCTGTTATCCGCTGCGCCGCCGGAGGAGCCGTTTCCAGATGACTGGCCGCCGGCGCCGGATTGATCGCCGTTTCCGGAACCTGACGACTGACTTGAGTTGCCACTGCCTGACGACTGACCGTTACCGGTTCCTGACTGACCGCCATTCCCGGTACTCGAAGAGCCGGACTGGCCGCCGTTAGAACTCTGGCCGGTACCTGTGGGCTGAGTGTAGGATCCGTTAGAATAAGAGCCGCCGGAGCTGTAGCCTGCCGTACCATTGGTGCTGCTGCCCTGCGAGGAACTGCCCTGACCGGAATTATTCTTATTGTCCGTATTCTGTGAGCCGTTGTTTGAAGCCACTTCCATGACTCTCACCATGCTCTTGCCCACTTCTACAGTGCCTCTTGTTCCTTCCGCGTAAAATACGCCGATCCCGTCCTTGGTGTTATTCGTAAAGGAATACGCCTCGATCGCCTTGCGGAAAGTAACAACGGAGGCCTCAGAACCCTCGTTGAATGTGATGTTCGTATTTGCGTACAGGAAGGTCTTGATGGTCTTGGACGTGGTAATGACCGTATCCTCTGCCTTCGGTCTGACATATACCTTGGTCGTCCTGGTCGAAGAGCCGCCCAGGTTTAGATTGCCGCCTTTATAAATATTGATATTGTTCAGCCTGCCGTTATTGATCACATCCAGATCCGCTTTGGCTGCCATTTTGAGCGAGCTGATCTTGCCATTGTTCGTAAGCTTGTTATGGGCTTTCTTCTTCACAAATGAGAGAGACTTTACCGAGCCCTGTCCGGAAACATTGAAATCAAGGTCTTTGTCAGAGACCCTGATCTTATTGTTTGACGTGTTTTCCGTATATGAAGCCGCATTGTAGACGTAAATGCCCTTGAAAGCGCCGTCATTGACAAAGGACGACTTGCCCGCCCTTACGTAGAGCTTCGCGTTGCTGCTGCATTCGGGTATGCTGAAGGAGACCGTCTCCGTGGTCTGGATAACGATCTTCCTGTAATTGCCGTTTACGGCTTCAACCAGTTCGCTCTGACTGGTGACCTTCTTTATCAGCGTAACCGCGCCGGCGGGGACACTCCCGCATATCATCATGAACGCAAGCGCTACCGCCAGCATCCTTATGATCAATCCCGTTCTTTTCATAGATACAGCCTCCGGACAGTGATATTAGTACATCGATCGCGAAATAACTGGACTAATGCGCCGAATGCTTGCCCGAGAGTACATGTCTGAAAACGCAGACGTAGCGGGCTACGGCGAGGCTTTCAGGCGTGTGCTATCGCTAAAGCCGTCAAGCATTCGGTCCAGTTATTTAAGAATCGACGTACTAGCCACTGCGTACATAAACTTCAAAATGGCATCACACTAAGATCTGCAAAGACCTTATAGC
>JAILRI010000273.1 GCA_024698555.1 Lachnospiraceae bacterium | reverse complement strand
ATCAAAAAAGCCATGTCTTCCCTCGGTCTTAAGGACAATCAGGCAGTATGGTTCTATTCGGTTCCCGAGAGCGAAGCCTGCTATGACAAGTGCATTCAGTGTGTTGAGCAGGGCTGCAAACTCGTGATCACCAACTCCTACGGTCATCAGGCTCATTGCGAGCAGGCCGCCAAAGAGAATCCCGATGTACAGTTCGTAGCTATGACCGGTGATACCGCTAAGAAATCCGGTCTTTCCAACTTCTCAAACGCATTTAACCAG
Source organism: Lachnospiraceae bacterium (assembly GCA_024698555.1). Taxonomy (GTDB): domain Bacteria; phylum Bacillota; class Clostridia; order Lachnospirales; family Lachnospiraceae; genus RUG11977. The sequence goes on along the minus strand of JAILRI010000273.1, from coordinate 2,720 downwards.
ACCTATCAGTCACGTTACGTTTCCGGTATCGTAGCAGGTCTCAAGATCAAGGAGCTTGTTGATTCCGGTCTGCTTACCGACAAGAACTACGATGCGGATGGCAATGTAAAGGTTGGTTATGTAGGTGCTTTCCCTTACGCTGAGGTTATTTCCGGCTTCACCGGTTTCTTCCTTGGTATCAAGTCCGTATATGACAAGGTTTCCATGGAAGTATCCTATACCAACAGCTGGTTTGATATTTCAGCAGAGCAGCAGACCGCTGAAAAGTTCATCGCCGACGGCTGCGTGATCATCGGTCAGCACGCTGACTCACAGGGTGCACCCATGGCATGTGAGAGCGCCAACAAGGCAGGAACCATTGTATTCTCCGTAGGTTACAATGTTGACATGCTTTCGGTTGCTCCTACCGCTGCTCTTACTTCTTCTTCCAATGACTGGAGTGTATATTACACCTACGCTATAAAGACTGCCATGGAAGGCGGCAAGATCGCTACCGACTGGTCCGAGGGTTATGAGACCGGCGCTGTATGCATCACCAAGCTTGGCGCTTCAGTAGCAAACGGCACCAAGGAAGCTGTTGAAAAAGCTGAGTCCGATATCAAGAACGGCAAGCTTCATGTATTCGATATCGACAAGTTCACCGTTGGCGGCCAGAAGGTTACTTCAGCTCTGTGCTTTGACTCGGACGGCGATTTCGTATATGATCAGGAAGAAGCTATCAAGGATGGCTACTATCATGAGTCCGAATATATTTCGGCTCCTTCCTTCAACATGATCATCGATGGTATCACTCAGGCCAACTGATCATTATGGTCTATGACCGTTTTGGGCGCGAAAGCTTTATTGCTTTCGCGCCTTTTTTTGTTTACTTTTACGCATTACTATGCTATAGTAGTAGAGATAGTAGCTTACGCAGAAGGGGGTGTCCTCTTGTCCACTGAAAATTATGCGGTCGAAATGTGCAACATTACCAAGACTTTCGGCTCCGTAACCGCCAACAATAATGTCAGCCTTAAACTGAAACAGGGTGAGATCCTGTCTCTTTTGGGTGAAAACGGAAGCGGAAAAACAACCCTTATGAATATGCTTTCAGGCATTTATTTTCCCGATTCCGGACTGATCCGTATCAATGGTAAGGAATCTCACATCACTTCTCCCAAAGACGCTTATGATTGCGGCATAGGCATGATACATCAGCATTTTAAGCTGGTAGACGTATTTACAGCCGCGGAAAATATCGTACTCGGCCTTGAGGAAAAGGGAAAATTCGATCTGAACGCCGCCTCCGAAAAGATAAAGGACATCGCGCAGCGTTACGGATTTGTTATCGATCCAGGTCGTAAGATATATGAAATGAGCGTCTCACAAAAACAAACTGTCGAGATCATCAAAGCCCTTTACAGAGGCGCCCAGATCCTGATACTCGACGAACCGACCGCGGTACTGACTCCCCAGGAAACGGACAGGCTTTTTGAAGTGATGCGCAGCATGAAAAAGGATGGCAAGTCCATAATCATCATCACGCACAAGCTTAACGAAGTAATGGCTATCTCCGACAGGGTCGCCGTCTTACGCAAGGGCGAATATATCGGCTGTGTCAACACGAATGAGACCAGCCCGCAGGAGCTGACCGACATGATGGTCGGACATGCCACCACCCTGGACATTAACAGACCCGATCCCGTTGATCCCAAGCCCCGGCTTGTAATCAAGGAACTCACCTGCATCGATAAGGATGGCGTTAAGCGTCTTGACGACGTCACTTTTACCGCCAATTCCGGTGAAGTGCTCGGTATCTGCGGCATCGCAGGATCCGGTCAGAAGGAACTTTTGGAAACGATAGCCGGTCTTTATCCGGTTTCTTCGGGCAGCATCGAATTTTGTCCGTCTTCTTCGGATACACCGGTTGAGCTGGTGGGTTTGGATCCTACCGCTATCAGGGAATGCGGCGTTGCCATCTCCTTCGTTCCCGAAGACCGTCTGGGCATGGGCCTCGTTGGTTCAATGGGCATGACAGGCAACATGATGCTCAGATCCTGGCGCAAGAAAAGGGGATTGTTCGCAGACCGCAAAGAACCCAAGCTCCTTGCGGACAAGATCAAGGACGAACTTCAGGTCCTGACTCCCGGAACCGAGTTTCCCGTGCGCCGTCTTTCAGGCGGCAACGTGCAGAAGGTTTTGGTCGGACGCGAGATAGCCTCACAGCCGGAAGTTTTGATGACCGCCTATGCGGTACGCGGTCTGGATATAAATACCTCCTACACTATATATAACCTGTTAAACGAACAAAAGACCAAAGGCGTGGCAGTCATATATGTGGGCGAGGACTTAGACGTACTGCTGGCGTTATGTGACAGACTGGTAGTGTTGTGCGGAGGTCAGGTATCCGGTACTGTTGATGCCCGAACCGCCACTAAAGAAGAAATAGGCTTGCTCATGACAAAATACCGTACGGGATCAAAACCTGTCGAAAAGGAGGCCGACGTATGACCAGCGACTTAAGAACTACCCACAGCGATCCTCTTATCCGGATCGTAAAACGCGAAGACCTTTCTTTCAGACGATCGATCCTGATCAGAGTGGTCGGCATACTTATTTCTCTCCTTATAAGCGGACTGCTCATAGTATGTGTTGTCCACATCAATCCCGTAAAAGTTTATGTGACAATGTTCGAGGGGGCTTTCGGCTCCAAAAGGCTTATCTGGAACACTGTCAGGGAT
>JAILRI010000233.1 GCA_024698555.1 Lachnospiraceae bacterium | reverse complement strand
TATCGCTCCGATGTAGAAAACGCCAAATAGCTTGAACGCAAGCTTGATCTTCATCCGATGGAATATATACGCCAATAGGATAGCCGCACAGGCGGCTCCTGCGATAAAGGATATGATCAGATTGTCGGACAGCGGTATCAGAGCCAAAAGATACATAATATGCCCGGTTAAGAAAACTGCTATTCCTGCGAGGAATATCTTCTGGCCGTTCTTTTCGGAAAGGTATCTGAGGTTCAGCAAAATATCACCCATGGCACCAAAGATCAATCCCAGCAGGACCATTCTTCCGAAGGAAGTGTTGCTGCAGTTCATAAAGCCTATTATCCCGATTGTGACAAACACAAGAGAAGCGGATCCTTTGAGTATCACGGCGGATACATAGTTTTTCTTATGCTCGACCAGGATGAATGCCGCTTGGAGCAGCAGTCCGAGCAGACTAAGAACTATCGCTGCTGTAGGTATCATGGCATCTTCCTTCCTTTCTGATGCAGATTTCGTCCGTTACAATTATGACCGATATGGGACACTGTAAGGAGATCAGCCCCCGTTCACATTCCTGATGTACTCCTCCGCGGAGATCATAGGTCTTTCAAGATCTGCTACTGTATCAGGCGATAGAGTCAGGGAAGCGTCATACTCTTCGCCTGCTTTCTTAAAGCGCTCGAGCAAAGGGTCCGCAACGATCGCCGCCTCAGGTACGTTTAACAGCGGGGTCTCTGGAACGCATACCATATTAAGATTGCCGAAACAGTTTCCGCACATCACCTTCAGACCGTCAAAGTTGCCTTCCCAGTCAGGAAAACCGCAGCCGCAGATAACTATCGTATGTATCTTTGAAAAGTCCGCCAGAGGCTCGTGCCTGACCGTTCCGTCGGGCAATTGGACCATTTTCATTCTGACAAGCGGGATCGTGCGATCCAGTACGGCCTTCAGATGCGAGGGCATCCCATAGCAGTAAAGAGGGAAACTCCAGATGATGACATCCGAATCACGATACTTATCAAGTATCTCATTCTGATCATCCTGTATGACGCAATGACCGTCGAGCTTCTGCCAGCAGCCGAAGCATCCCATGCAGGGGGATATCTTTTTGTTTATTACATCGACAACGGTAACCTCATGTTTGTTGTCACGGTTCAATCCCCTGAGAAAAGCGTCTGTCAGTCGGAATGTATCGCTCTTCTTTTTCGGTGATCCGTTAAGTACAAGTATTTTCATGGAACCTCCCTGATCATCAGCTGAGTCCTTTTTTCCAGCTCATGCTTTCATGGTTTGCTCGGCACTGCTATCAGATGATCTGCCGATACATGCAGGTATTATACCATAAAAACAGGAAAAAGACCGCAGGACACGAACTTGCTGACTTGATTCCGAAGCTCCACGCGTATAAAACGAGTAGAAACAGGCGAAATTATGGCAAAATGAACCTGAAACAAGAGTCTCGCGCGTATAAAACGAGTAGAAACAGGCGAAATTATGGCAAAATGAACCTGAAACAAGAGTCACACGCGTATAAAACGAGTAGAAACAGGCGAAATTATGGCAAAATGAACCTGATACAAGAGTCTCGCGCGTATAAAACGAGTAGAAACAGGCGAAATTATGGCAAAATGAACCTGATACAAGAGCTCCACGCGTATAAAACAAGTAGAAACAGGCGGAATTATGGCAAAATGAACCTGAAACAAGAGCTCCACGCGTATAAAACGAGTAGAAACAGGCGAAATTATGGCAAAATGAACCTGATACAAGTCAGCTAAAGCAAGAAGTGCATCGGGAATTCACAAACCAGCGATTCCCGATGCACTTTCATATTTATTGCTTTTTATATATCTCGTGGTTTTATGGTAAAATGTGCATTTATTTCTTTGGACGATAATTGCATTATAATCCCGGCAGAAAGCAGATAAGAACAGCAAAACCATGAAATAAGGAGAAACCCATGGCACAGCAGGCAGAAAACAATGCTAACAACACCGGAAATGAAGTATTCGTTGAAGATCAGAGTGCGATCGCGCTTCTTGCGAGAACGGACAACCCGGAAAACCGCAACGTGACTGATGACAACATCCTGCCGATGGATATATTCATCGAGATGATGACCGATCAGGGGTGGAAGAGCGATACGCCAGAGGATAGGGAACTGTTGGAGTCCATATGGGATGTGGCCCAATATGCCGATGACAATTATGTCTTCGGGATAGACAAGCCGCCCGCTCCGGGAGTGGAATTTGACGCGTTCCTGCGTGAAGTGCTGGAAAAGGGTCTGAACGGTTATCCTCAACATATCAGCAAGCATTCGGTCAGAACTCTTCAGAAGGCGCTGCGCGATAACGAGCCGGCTTACACGAGAGAGATCAACGAGCGCGGGAAGCAGGGATACTGCCGTAGCGTTCTTTACGATGCCTGATCATGACGTTGCCGTAAGCGCGGTCCTGATAGACGTTCCGATCCTCACTGTAACTGCGCCGACATATGACCCCGTGTTTGATGGCTATGAGCAGCCGGCTGCCAAGCCGATCACCATAAAAAACACCGGGAAAGTGAATGCGTTGATCAGTAAGCTGTATTTATCAAACGAGCATAGCGGCTTTATACTGACCGCAGGGACGCCGACCGTTGAGGCGGGCGGAACCAATACAAGCTATCTGGTTCAGCCGACGACAGGGCTTACCGGACCTGACAGTATAAAGAGTACCGTGATCATAACCTTCGATGATGGAACTACGGCAGAGGCGGAATTGCAATTTATGGTTTGCGGTATTAAGGGCGATGATGCCAATTACCTGTCCGGCAGCGGAGGCAGAGAGTTTCCGATCTGGGCGGTTCTTCCCGCAGATGCAGACACAGCTGTGATCGCCGCAGGTTACGACGGAGCAGGCACACAGTCTGATTTCCGGATTTTTTCCGGTTCTGTTGGAAATAATAATTTTCAATCGGGATTTGCGGGGCAGAATGATCATATTTACAAGGTCATGGCAGTAGATAAGACGACTTTTGCTCCCATTTTCACATCCTGGAGCAAAACTCTCGGTACGCTGCAGCCGCCGGAAACACCGCCGGTGTGGACATCGGAGAACAGTCTTGTCTCTGCATACGTTGATTATGCCGCACTGGAATCCGACAGGAATGGGAATCCGTATTTCAGACTGACATATACTGTCCCGGATACGAAAAAACAGCTCGCAAAGGATGGAGTGGTCATGTATGCCGTGCCCAGGGGCGGTTCGGCTGAAATGAGCAGTGATATACTTTACATAGATCAGGCTGAGGTTCAGGACGGCAAAGCGGTGTTTGACGGAGCCGGTTCGGGATTTGCCCTGGATTCTGAATGTGATCTGTACATTTTCGGAGAGAGGGTTGCACAGATAAGAAAACAGCCTTCAGTCATCACGAAAGCACCTGTTGCAAAAGAGGGACTTGTCGCTGACGGTAAAGCGCAGGAGCTTGTCACTGCCGGAGAAGCGGAAGGCGGCACTGTATGCTATGCTGTGACCGAAAGCGGAGCGGCCGCACCCTCCGCAAAGGAATTTTCAGAATCGATACCGACGGCGAAGGAACCCGGTACCTATCTGGTTTGGTACAAGGTCAAAGGGGACAGCAAGCATGCGGATACGGTGCCTGAGAGCCTGACAGTGACCATTGCGGAGAATCCGGAACAGAAGCCGGATCCTGTGACTGTGGCTGCCACATCGATAGCGCTGAACGAAACCGCCGTCATCATGAAAAAGGGCGGCACGCTGACTCTTGCAGCCACAGTTCTTCCTGAGAACGCAACGGACAAGAGTGTTGTCTGGTCGGCCTGCGACCCCGCGGACAGCACGAAGACGCCTGTGGTGAGTGTGGCCGGAAGCACCGCAGCTACGGCAGGTGTGGCTGGAAGCGCTGCGGCCTCGGCAGGCGCCGGCAAGACCATAGACGACCTTATAAAAGTAACCTGGATGGTCTCCGGCAAGGATAAGGGGGGAGAGGTATTTCTACCCGAAGCTTACGATCACCAGGGACGGCAAATCCTCAGCTGTTCTTTCGGGCAAGGACAGGAAGACACTGAAGAGCCTTGTCAAAAAGGCCAACAAAGCGCTTAAGAAGATAAACGCAAGATGCAAGTTCACAGTCAACAAGCGCTCTCTGACCGACGGCGCTGAAGGCGAAGCTGCTGAAGAAGCACTGACCGATGACGCTGAAGGCGAAGACATCGAAGACGAACTCCCCGAAGGTAAAAAGCCCAAAGACGGGAAAGGATCTGCTGAAGAAGAGATCAGTTATCCTGCAATTTCCGCAAATGACTGCGGTGTATCGGTTGAGGCACCCGAAGGGGCTTTCCCTGAAGGAACCACAGTCAGCATATCTGAGGTGACCGTATCTGCCGGAGAACTCGGACTGAATGAAGACGAGTGCGCAGAGATTAGGGCATGGGATGTTACCTTCTATTATAACGGCGAAGAGATCCAGCCTAAGGACGGCAAGTCTGTAAGCGTTAACCTTAATATCGACGGAATGGGCGATGATGTCGAAGCTTATCATATACATGATGGGGCTGTAAGCGAAATACAAATTGACGAGGAAGGAACAGTATCCGCTTCGACGTTTTCTTTGCTGGCGGCAGTTGCCAAAGGGAAAAAAGACGAAGACAATAACAACGATGGTGGTATTATATCTAATACGAACGTTTCCTTATATTTAAATGACACAAAAACTCTTGACTTCTCCGATGTTGTTAAACTTGTAACCATAAAAGGAAATGCCAGTTCTGATATCGTAGAATATACAATAGCGGAGTTTCGAATCTGGTTTCTGTTGACAATGCTGAGGAAATAAATACATCCGGCTGTGTATCTGCGGAAATAAAGGGCAATTCCATCAGCATTACGGGATTGAAGGAATCTGACCAGACAAATCTGAAGATTTATTATACATATACAAAGAAAAACGGCAAAAATAAAACCGCGAACAAGATTGTACATATTAAAGTGACTTCAGCGTCTGAACCTGAAGTCACAGAAACAGAGTATACCGTTAAATGGCTCGATGCTGATAAAACTGTCGAAACATCATTAAAGCCCGATGATACCCGTACCGGTACTGTGGGACAATCTGCCGAAGCAAAAGACACGGACAAAGCAGAGATCGTCATAAACGGCGTGACCTATAAGTATGTGTCTGAAAAGTCTACGCCCGGAATCGAAGCACTGGGAAGCGTGGCTGCAGACAACGTGATCAAACTGTATTTCAAAAAGCAGCCGAAGAAGGTAGATTATACTGTTTACTGGCTTGACGGTTCCAACAATAACAAGCAGATCAAAAAAGAGACCCGCAAGGGCAATGAAGGCGAGATTGCAGCTATAAAGGATGAAGACAAATCTCTTGAGCACTATAAGTTTGTCGAAAGCGATCCCGAAAGCGGAAAGATCACTCTTAAAGACGGCACCAATGAGATAAAACTCTACTTCGAAACCGAATATGGCGACCTTGAGACGAAATATAACGTATATTTCCAGATTCATGACAGAAGCGGTGAATATGTTAAGGCCGGATATGCAAATTATATCAAGCCGGAATATTATAGTCTCCTCAAAGAAAAGGGCGGTTCGGTACGAAAGATCGTTCCTGACTTTGCAAATGCCGGCATCGGACAATTTGACGCTAATAACAAAACACTCCGGATCCCTCTTACCGATGCGGATGAAGCCAGTCTTGTCCTTGGCACTCCTGCCGCTTTTGACAGCTATGTTGCACAGGTAAGAGCAAATCACTTTGATGTCACTCTGTATGAGTACGAAGTCAGTGATATTACCAGGAAGGATAGTAATGTCGTTATTCATTACGACGTTATTCCCCAGGAGATTCCTGAAGACGAAAAGACAGAGTACACCGTCAGATTCTTCTATCAGAACTATGAAAATGATGAATATGATGTAAAGGATTCCAAACCGGATCTTACCTTTACCGATCAGAGAGTCGGATCCAAGGCTACTTACAAAGCCGATCAGTATGAGACGATCGACGGCGTTCTGTATAAACTTAAAGAAGTCGTAGGCATCGAAGCATTATCGGCCGACGAAGATAATATCGTAAAAGTATACTACGATATGTACTACAAGAATAAAAAGCGTGAAGGAAAGGTTGAGGTCTGGTATTCGCTCCTTTATCCCGGAATGCCTTATCCGAGCGCACCTAAAAAGGATGACGTTGTCAAGTATTATCCTACCCAGCAGAACGGCAATATCAAGCAGGGATTATGGAAAGGAACAGGCGATATCCTTCCCGTAGGAACATGGAGCGTGTTTAAACTTTACAATGATGACGGAACACTCGATGAGAACGGCGTGGCAGATACATTGGAAGAGTACAATGTCCATATGGATGATTACGCCGCAGAAGAGTTTAATAACTATCTGCATTCCTTTGACAACGGAGACAAGAAGGCCAAGGTTGTATGGTATACATACAAAAATGATGACGAGAGATATACCAGCCCCTGGTTTGTAAACGGATACATAGTTTATGAGGACGGATCCAGGATAGAAGACGGTCTTGTTATCTACGACCAGAACTATACTGATGAAACATATCCTGAGGGAAATACATTTACAGAAAACGAACTTCCCGCAGACAAGCATACAGCCTATGAGATAAGAAGTTATGCAGCTACGGGAATGACAGTGAGACCCGGATACCGTTTCCTCGGATGGTCGCTTGACAAGAATGCTTCAAGTCCGGATCCTAAATACGATCCCGGCGATACGATCACCGACCTGAATACGTATTATACTTTTTATGCAATATGGGAGGCTAAACCGCAGATCGTAGTGACTGCGGCGAGTGCAGAGAAACCGTATGACGGACAGGCGCTTACTAAATATGAAATAGCAGAGACAACAGGTCTTCCCGAGGGATGGACCGTGGCAGATCCTGTATTCAGCGAAGACAGCACGATAACCGAACCCGGAAGCGCCTCCAATGTGATCACAGGCGCAACTGTTAAGGATGGTTCCGGAGAAGCAGTATCTGAAGATCTGTATGAGATCACGTATATACCGGGTACTCTGAAGATCACCGGTGATATAGGAGATCTGAAGGCCAAAGTCAAGGTGGTTGGATATAAGGGTGTATATGACGGCGAAGAGCATGGTGCTACAGTACTTGTTACCGGACAGGGTATCGGGGGCGCAGCTGACGCTACAGCAGCTTCTGACAGTGAATCCTCCGCTCAGTATACGGTATCCAAAGCTTCTTCGGATACTACACGCATAAATGTGGGTGATGTTGCAGCAACGATCAGCCAGCTTGAAATAAAGGATGCATCTACCGGTGAAGTTGTTACAGGCAAGTTTGATTTTGAGTATGATTTTTCCGAAAGCCTGATAAGCATTACTCCTGCTCCGCTGAACGTTGTGACAGAGAGCAAGACCAAGGTGGATGACGGAACGCCCCTTACAGCTTCCGGTACATATGAAGGACTGGTTCCCAGGGATAAAGCAAAGGTTGATGCTTTTGAAGCTGCCGGCATTAAGTTCTTCGAAATGACAGGTATGCAGGTTGGCGTAGGATCCAGTCAGAACACGTACAATATTAATTGGGATCTTCTGGACAGGGAAACATCTGACGCAGTTGCAACCTTTGAAGTATCAGACGGATCAACATCCATGAAAGATAACTATACAGTAACGCCTACCGTCGGAACGCTGACGATCACTCCCCGCGGTGGTGATGACACACCGGACACACCGGACACACCGGATACACCGGATACACCGGATACACCGGATACGCCCGATGATATACTGGGCGCAACCGATACTCCTGTTACGCCTGCAATACCTGCGCCTCAGCTGATAAACATCATTGATGCTCCGGTACCTTTACAGGCAGCTGTTCCTACGGTACTTGGTGCAAGACGTATGAAGGCGCCCGTAAAGGCGACGGTACTCGGAGCAAGTCGCAAACCGCAGGTTCTCGGCGCAAGACGTGCAGCCACCGGTGATGAATCCATGATGGCCACCTGGGGATTACTGTCCTTAAGTTCCCTCGCAGGATTCTGGGCATACCTGATCGCCTGGAAGAAACGCAGAATGATGGAAGCCGGTGCTCAGGGCGGAGATCAGAATGACTGATGACAGGACACCAGAAGACATGAAACAAGTGAACCCCCGCATTGCGGGGGTTCTTGTTTTTTTTCTTTATGCGATCACTCATGCAAAGGTTTTGTAATAAGCCTCAAAAAATTCCTCGATCTCCTTAAGCAGCTTCTTCATGATCATGCGCCTCCTTTCGTTATGAAAATGATCGGTTGTTTTATCGGATCCTCTATGCCATGTCTTTTTTCTTTCTGATATGATCATATCCCCTTGTAATAGGTATGTAAAATACATATAATGAAGATGCTTCTATACCCAGAAGGTATGGCATGATGGCGGAAAGGAAAAAGTATCATGGAACTTAGACACATCAGGTATTTTCTTGCAGTGGTATCAGAAGGAAGCGTATCAAAAGCCGCGGAAAAACTATGTATCGCTCAGCCGCCGCTAAGCAGACAGATAAAAGATCTTGAAGAGGAGCTTGGTACACCACTGTTTGACAGAAAGCCTAAAGGACTGACTCTCACAGATGCCGGCGAGCACTTTTTACAATACGCGGAAAGGATCTCACAGCTTGCGGACAGATCGGTGGGTGCGATCAAAGAAATGAACGAGGGACTCTCGGGCAAGCTTTATCTCGCGACCGTGGAAGGATATGCACCTGCGCTGTTCGCCGGCTGGATCGCGGAGTTTCAGAAAAGATACCCGCTTGTGGAATATGAACTCTGGAACGGAAATACCGATGATGTAGTAAAAAGAGTCCAGTCGGGGCTGAGCGATATAGCGGTGATAACGGCCCCGTATGACGAAGAGGGACTCGATGGAATAAAGATCTATGAGGAACCGTGGGTCGCGATGATCCCCGCAGGCCATCCCCTTGCGAAGAAAACCGGCAAAAGTGACTGCATCCCGCTTAAGGAACTCGCTCCTTATCCGTTGATAATACCATCACGTCAGTCGAGAAAAAAAGAGATAGAGGAGTGGTTCGCGCCTAAAGGAGTTGAACCCAAGATCTTCTGCAGGATCGCGCACATGCTTAACGCATATGAACTGACAGCCAGAGGTGTTGGGATCGCGATATATCCTGATTCTGTGCGCAGTTATGTGAACAAAGACGTTGTGATAAAAAAGATCAGGGATCCTTCGGTGACAGCACAGTACGTTTTGGTAAGAAGCGCCAAAGGATCCCTGTCAGTCGTTGCGGGTGAGTTTTGGGACCATGTGATCGCTGACCGGAATGGTAAACAGTGATCATAGCAGCAATCACCCTTTTTACAAAATACAACGAAATTCTGAACGATAGAAATTCATGTATTGTTCTTTCATTTTTTTATCTATCCGGTTACAATAAGACTATCAGGGGGAAAGATCGTGATTACCGGCTGCTCCGGATCATTATATTCTGCGCAATTACGCTCACTGCTTCTTTTAGCGAACATTCCCTTCATAGCCGCACGTGCAATATTTGTGGAGGAACATAATTTGAAAACAAAAGAACAGATCATAAGCAGCGGAAAGATTGCAAATTATGATGAGTTTCTGTCGGAAAACAGAAAAGCCATCAACAGACAATTTGCCGTCGCTATGAGATTTTTGGTCATTGTCGGCCCGCTAATAGCCATCATGGTAAAGCTACACCTGTTCATGGGCGTTACATTCAGTGCGGCAGTCTACATTACGGTATATGTATTTGTTCTTACGATCATTCATACGATCCTGCTGCATCGTCATGAGGATTCGTTCCTCACCAGTCTGATGGTGCTACTTGCTCTGGAAGGATTGCTGCTTGTTGTCAATGGCGCGCATCTCACGATCTATATCACATGGTTTCTGATACCGCTGATGGCATTGCAGTTCTGTGATTTCAAGATGTATTTCGTTGCAGCGATCATCAATTACGGGTTTATGACATTTGCCACATGGCAGAATGCAGCGTATTTCACGGAACGAAGAATTGATTTTGCATCGCCATTTGCTTATTTTGCCGGCAGACTTGGCGGACTCACGGTTGAAATGATCGTCATGCTCTTTGCCGGGTACAGTCTCTGCAGGATCATGTCGATTCACTATCGTACGCTGATAGAACAGTTCAGGACAATAAGAGAACATGAAGCACAGATGAAAGAACAGATGGATACAATCTCAGCCATCGCCAATATCTATATGACGGTTTATGAACTTGATGCTGCCTCTCAAACATTTAAAGAAATAACTGCTCACAGTAAACCGGTCACAGATATCGTCGGAAACACACGCGTCAATCCACAGGAGATTATCAACTCAGTCATGGCGCATGTCACGGATGAGGATCATCTCGACGAGGTACTGAAATTCGTCAACCTGTCAACCCTCAACGACAGACTGCGAGATATTGATACCATAGCCATCGAGTATAGGAATAAGCAGAAATTGTGGCGCCGGGGAAGGTTCATTGTCTCAGGCAGAGACGAAAACAGACAGGTCACACATCTGTTGTGGCTCGCGGAGGATATCGATCAGGAAAAGAGAGAGCGTGACCGGTTGATAGATACGTCTGAGCGTGCGATTGCAGCAAGTGAGGCAAAGTCATCATTCCTGTCCAATATGTCGCACGAGATCAGAACCCCGATCAATGCGGTACTCGGAATGAATGAGATGATCCTGCGTGAGTGTGATGACAGGAACATACTCGGATACTCCGAGAGCATCAAGGCGGCAGGTTCAACGCTCCTGGGACTTGTAAACGACATCCTCGACTTTTCAAAGATCGAAGCCGGAAAAATGGAGATCATTCCCGTCGATTATGACCTGTCATCCGTCATCAATGACCTTGTGAATATGATCCGGACGAAGGCTGACGACAAGGGACTGAAACTGGAATTAGAGATAAACAGGGAGGTGCCAAAGTTCCTTTACGGTGATGAAGTCAGGATCAAACAGGTCATCACGAACATTCTGACGAATGCCGTAAAATATACCGAAAAAGGTATGGTCACACTTTGTGTTGCTTATGAAAAGATATCCGAAGAACCTGACAGCATCATGCTGAATGTCGCTGTCAAGGATACCGGGATAGGGATAAAGCAGGAGGACATGAAGAAACTGTTCTCCGAATTCGATCGTATTGAAGAAGAGAGAAACCGCAATGTTGAAGGGACAGGACTCGGAATGAGCATAACAAAACGTCTGCTCGAGATGATGGGATCGTCTCTTCGGGTTGAGAGCACCTATGGACTCGGTTCGATTTTTTCATTCAGTTTGAAGCAGGCTGTGGTAAAATGGGAAGCACTCGGCGATTATGAAACGGCGTATAAAGAGGCTCTTGTCAGACGCGATAAATATCGTGAAAAATTCCGTGCTCCCGGGGCGGAGGTACTGGTGGTTGATGATACCCCGATGAATCTCGAGGTATTCAAAAACCTGCTCAAACAGACGGGAATTAAGATCGAGACGGCCGTCAGCGGTGATGAAGCGTTGTCTCTGGCGTTTGATAAAAAGTACGATATCATTTTCCTTGATCATATGATGCCAGGCAAAGATGGGATCCAGACGCTTCATGAATTACAGGCACGGGAGAATGATCCCAATCTTGACACACCGGTGATCTGTCTCACGGCAAATGCCATATCCGGCGCACGGGAGAAATATCTCGCGGAAGGATTTGACAATTACCTCTCCAAACCGATCGACTCGGTGAAACTTGAAAACATGCTGATCGATTATCTGCCCGGGGAGAAGATCCTCCGCTCAGGATCGGATACAGACACCGATACCGACGGAACCGGGAATGATACACAGATACCGGATTGTATCACCGGTATCAGCGAGATAGATACCCAAGCGGGGATCAAGCACTGCGGGAGTATTGAGGGATATCTGGATACAGTAAGGACATATGCGAAAGCTGTGAAGGATTATGCGGATGAAACAGAAAAGTACTGGAGATCCGGGGATATCAGAAATGCAACGATCAAAATACATGCTCTTAAGAGCTCCTCTCGTATCATTGGAGCAATGGATCTCGGAGAACTTGCCCAGGAACTTGAAAATGCGGGAAAAGAGAATGATACGGAAAAATTCGGCGAACGCATAGACGAACTGCTTGAGAGATACAGAAAGATCGGGGAGGCACTGTCGCCGCTTATCAGCATCAACGAGCCTGATGAAAGCGAATTGAAACCGATAAACGAAGACGAACTTGGTCAGATGTACACCGCAATCCGTGAATTCATATCCGTGAATGATTATGACAGCGTGATAGATCTGATCGAAACCCTGAAGGGCTACCGTGTTCCCGATAATGAAAAAGACCGCCGAAATGCGCTGATCAAAGCGGCTGATGAAATAGAATACGAAGAGATCAAAGAGATAATGGAAGAAGGAGGACGATGATGCCCTGTAGAATAACGATCATAAGTAAAGGTATTGCATTCATAACAGAGTCCCTTTCAAAGAATCTTCAGTCAGCCGGTTATGAAGTTAATATAGTAGAACCCACGATCAGGGATGTTAAAGAATACAGGGACCGGACCGACAGTTTTCTGGTATATGCAGGATATTATGTTTCTGACAGCACGGATCTCTTTGTCTATCTGAAAGATGTCTGTTCCGAAGATGAAAAAAAGATAAGCATTATCGGATACACACAGGAGATAGAAGATGTAGAAAATATTGTCGGTTCCGATTATGTGGCATTAAGAATTGAACGTCCGTTTGATATGAAAGCGATGATCGCTGACATGGAAAAGTTCCGCACAACAGAAGAAAAGCGGAAAACGGATAAGCATATCTTATTGATCGATGATGACCTTACGTATCTGAAAACAGTACAGAACTGGCTCTCATCCCGCTATAGGGTAACAATTGCCAGGTCAGGCATGCAGGCTATCACATATATAGCCAATCATACTCCGGACCTTATACTGCTTGATTATGAAATGCCGATAACAAGCGGCCCGAAGGTTTTGGAAATGATACGAAGTGAACATGATACCGAAAGCATTCCGATCATTTTTCTTACCGGAAGGTCTGATAAGGGGAGCGTGATGAGTGTTATGGGCCTCAAACCGCAAGGATATTTGCTGAAGAGCATGACTAAAGAACAGATATTAGAGACCATAGGCAACTTCTTCAGGACACGTAAGTGGAAGAATGTTTAAGAAAACCGGTCACTTCAATAGAATGCCAATCGCTGGATTGATTTTAACAGGATAATCGGAGAAAAGATAATATGACATACAGTATTAGAAAAGCTGTTCAGGAAGATGAGCAGAGAATTTCGGAATTGTTTATAGAAATGTTACAAACCATCTATCACACCGAAGAGGTCCAAGCGTATGAGCCAGGGTATTTAGACAGGTATTGGAAAATTGGAGAGGATATTATTCTGGTGGCTGAGGATGATGATGTTATTGCATATCTTGCTGTCGAAGTCCATCGGGAAGATGTGGATTATATCAATCTGGATGACTTGTCGGTTACTGAGAAAAGACGTGGTAATGGAATTGGGACATCTTTGATACATAAGGCTGAATACTATGCAAAGGAACTTGGGCTTAAGGATATTCTTTTTCATGTGGAAAAGACTAATACTTCAGCGCTTCGTTTATATGAAAGACTTGGATATAAAATTTTCAGAGACGATGGAAACAGATACCTAATGAAGCG
>JAILRI010000259.1 GCA_024698555.1 Lachnospiraceae bacterium | reverse complement strand
ATCCTCCTGAACCTTCTTGCCGCTCTTGGCCATCGCGTAATCTATAAAGAGCTCTTTATACAGTATGCCGGAGCTCGCTCCGTCAATATTGATATGAGGCTGTGATACGATGATCGCGAACGACTGCTTCCCGTCAATATCGGGAGTACGGTATACTGAGATCCTCAACAGAGGATCCTTCTCCAGATCAAAGCCGCGGCGTCTGTCTGCTTCCACCAGGGAAGTCAGCTTCTCGTCCAGCTCATCTCCGGGAGTATCCGAAATATCATAAAACGCAAGCTCTGCCTTACGGTCATTTAAAACCACCTGATAAGGCTTTTCCAGATTGGTGTGGGCAAAAGCGGTACGCAGATTATCATGCTTTTCCACAACCTTGTCCGTATTGATACGGAAAGATGCGGGGGTTATGTCCGCTATAGCCTTGAACATCGTCTGAACGAAGAAAGTCGAAGTAACAAAGCTTGCCTTGGAGAACATCCACTTTTGACCGGGACCGAGATCGTAAATATCCTTGATATCGGTACCATACATGGAAACGATCTGATCCAGATCTTTCTTGGACAGCTTTGCTTCAAAATCAGCCAGTTTAAATGAATGTTTAACCTTCTTCGGAGCTGCAGCTGCCTTTTCCTCTACTACTATAGCACCGGACGGAGCCGCAGGTGCGGCAGGTGCCGCAGTTGCAACGGGCTGCCCGGGCGTGCAAAGCTGCTGTCCCTGAGGTGCCTGAGGCGTGCAAAGCTGCTGTCCACCCTGAGGTGTGCAAAGCTGCTGTCCGCCCTGAGGTGTGCAAAGCTGCTGTCCGCCCTGAGGCGTGCAAAGCTGCTGGTTAGCCTTGGGTGTGCAAAGCTGCTGTCCACCCTGAGGCGTGCAAAGCTGTGGCTGACCCTGAGGCGGGCAAAGCTGCTGATTGGCCTGAGGCGCACAAAGCTGAGGCTGAGCAGCCTTGGGCTGGCATAGTTGCTGAAGAGACGCTGTCTGACCCGGCTGGGGAACGTTCAGTCCGCACACGGTCTGCTGGGACGAAGCGCCGGGAGCGCATATTTCCTGCCGGGGTGTGCATAATGTCCCGTTAACTTTATTATCCATTATTAAACCTCATTTCGCGTTTTTAAACTTTTTACACTCCTGCATTATTTCCCATCACCGGGAACAAGCTTCTTAACAAGAGTATTGAATGTGTGGTTCTGATAGATATCCTGCATATTGACACTGTAGCCCTGCTCAGCGCAGCGGGTAATGATCTGCATGATCTGGAAGTTCGAAACTCCGATCTTGAACAGGTCGGCATCCTTATCGAAAGGCTTGTTCAGAATTCCGCGAAGAACGGTCTCAAGAGCTACCTCAGGAGTAGAAACGGGAACCTTAACGTGCGGCTTTTCCATCTGCATTACGTTTGGCTTATCGATGGGCTTGTCAACAACTCCTGCGGGCCTGCGTCCGGCCATTGCAGGATTGCCCATACCCATGCCACCTGCTCCGGTGCAGAGCTGCTGAGCAGCTCCGGTGATCATCTGCTGTCCCTGGGGAGTACAAAGCTGCTGGAGAGCCCCGATAAGCATCATCTGTCCCTGAGGAGTGCAAAGCTGCTGAAGAGCTCCGGAGATCATCTGCATACCCTGGGGAGTGCAAAGCTGCTGAGCTGCTCCTGCGATCATCTGCATGTTCTGGGGAGTGCAAAGCTGCTGTCCGGCTGCGGGTGTATTCAGCTGAGGCTGGGGAGCGCAAAGCTGATCTGCCTGTCCGGCTGCGGGTGCAGCTGCGGGAGCTGCTGCAGGTGCTGCTGCAGGTGCAGCCGCGGGAGCTGCCTGACCCTGCTGAGCCGCAAGCTGATCCTTATTGATGATCGACGGAGGAATGTACATAGGAGCTGTTTCTTCAAGAACAGGAACCTGTTCCTCGATAGTGGGATTTGCAAATATATCCATAAGGTCAAGCTTGATGCCCTTCTGAAGCAGCCAGGCGACAAGCTGAACCGCCTTTATGGAATCTCCGCCCAATTCAAAGAAATTATCGTCTTCCTTAACTTCATCAAGCTCAAATACTTCTTTCCACGCCTGAACTAACTGCTGTTCCATTTCGTCCATAGTCATTGCCATAAAAATTCACCTCGTAATATTATTTCAAAAATTGTCCTTATAAACAAAACACCCCGTAGGATAGGTTGCTGTATTCAGAACCATTCCAACGGGGTTCTTTCTCAAAACCGCATCAAGGAGTGCAAAGTCCCTGCTGCTGAGGAGTGCAAAGCTGACCCTGCTGAGGGGTGCAAAGCTGACCCTGCTGAGGGGTGCAAAGCTGATCCTGAGGGGTGCAAAGCTGCTGAGGGGTGCAGAGCTGCTGATTAGGAGTGCAAAGCTGATCCTGAGGAGTGCAGAGCTGACCCTGATTAGGAGTGCAAAGCTGACCCTGATTAGGAGTGCAAAGCTGCTGATTCTGAGGTGTACAAAGTTGCTGCTGATCCATAATAAATTCCTCCACTTATAAAATAATATTTTTGATGCTTGAAACACATCACGCATATAATTATACATACTCCCCCCTGATTATGTCAAGCTTTTTTTGTTCAAATTACATAAAAAACATCGATAATCAGGGGGCATTTTAAACCTTATTTCATAAAATCCTACTCCTTTTGAGAAGGTTTCGTTTACCGTGTTAAATAGTTTCCGCTTCTTTAATCAGGCAGTCCGCGATATTACTGATATCCGCTTCGGTATAAGCCGCCTTGTCATACTGCATGAACAGTACTATTCCTTCCCCGGGAACGCGGCCCGCCGAAACCGAGAAGGCCTGCACGCTCCTGTTGAACGAATACAGTTCCTGTGAAGCGTCATTTTCCCTGACCGCGTCAGGTGTGTTCTGATAGGTCAGGAAATGCTCTATCAGCCTGTGACGGGCTCTGGACGCTTTCTGTATCTCGCCTATCGGGAAATACGCATACTTTTCGGTCATCGATACCTGTTCCTGTATGGACTTAAGCGCCGTACCGATGTCGGAATCCGTGTCACAGCCAATGCGTACCGGAAGCGTATTTATAAAGTTGCCGGCCATATGCTCGATCCCCGGGATAGTGTCCGTTCTTCCGGACATGGTGTATCCGAATACCGCGTCTTTGGTATTATTCGCCTCATTGAGCATCCTGCCCCAGATATACAGCAGACAGCAGCTGACGGTCACCTTATGCTCGCGTGCCAGCCTTTCCATGTTCAGCGCGTATTCTTCGGGGATAGCGAACCTGTATGTTTCAAAGCCCTCTCCATCCGAAGCCCCGCTCTTCGCGGGAAGGGTAGCGCATGAAGCGCAGCCCTCGAACAGCGACTTAAAGTACTCCCTGCCGGCCTCCAGATCCTGTCTCTTAAGCCACTTGACATAATCAAGGAAGCGTCCGGACGAAAGCGTACTCTGACCTTCCCCGGTGCCGGATGAAAGCATACGGGCAAACAGCATGTCGGTACTCCACTTGTCGAGTATGATATGCGAATATGAGAACAATACCGCATACTCATTCTTCGAAAGCTTAAACACGCCGGTTCTGAAGAGCGGCTCCTTCTCGTAATCGAAGCCCCTTGCCCGGTCCTCGTCCACAAGCTTTCTTAAAGCCTCGCTGCGGGCGTCACCCTTCAGAGCGCTTAAGTCCTGCTCGGTATAGAGTGTTACGGGGTTCTTCCTGACTACCATGTAGGACTGGTCCTTATCTGCCGAAACGATCGATGCCCTGAGCACGTCAAACTGCTCTTCAACAGCTTTTATCCGCTCCTTTAAGGAATTGACCAGCTTCACGTTCTTCAGACTGATCACTGTCTGTTCAAAGTAATATGACTGTTCCGGGAACATCCGCGCCAGCGAGAGCATTCCCTGCTGAACCGGTGAAGTGGGGCAGACATACTCGATCTCCCCGGGCTGTAAGCCGGTCCGAGCTAAGATAGTATCAAAAGCTTCCTGTGAAAGTCCATCCCAGCCCAGATCTGAAGGAGTAAATACGCGCTCTTCTGTCTCGGCACACTTGTCCGCGATATTCTCCAGCTGTTTTTTAAACTCCCTGCACAAGCGCTCCGCTTTTGCCGTATCTATCTCTTCCTCGCAGCAGGCTATGGAGAACCTCATGCGTCCGTCGTTCATTATACCCGTAACTCGGATTTTTTCCTCCACATTGCTGTCAGGCGATATATCGTAAGGACTTCCGAATTCGGCTATGTTAAATACAGCCTCATCGCGAGCCTTCTCATTTGAGAATTCGCCCAGATAATTGAATGAAATTTCAGCGTCTCTGAACGCAATGTCATGTTCTTCGGACGAATATCTCAGTATATCATGTCCAAGACCATGTCCGGGAATACTCCTTAAGGCCTCCTTGTTCAGCTTTATCAGTTCCTTTAAGTCTCCCTTGCCGGTAATTACAGCCGGATACATAACGGTAAACCAGCCTGCTGTCCTGGAGATATCGACATCGGCACCGATATCCTCTCTTCCGTGACCTTCAAGCGAAACAGCTATCTCATCTATGCCAAACCTGAGGAACAGGGCTTTGGCCAGAGCCGTAAGCAGCAGGTCATTGATCCTGGTGCCGTAAGGCTCGTTTGCCTTGCCTGTCAGGAATTTCGAGGTCTTCTCATCCAGTTCGAAATCATGGCTTACCAGATCACTTTCAAGTCTCGTTCCCTGCTTCTGAGCCACAGGCAGCGTACCGGAACCCTTCCGGTATGTCTCGCGCCAGTAAGGTATCTCGTTCTTTACCGTGCCTGACTTGCCATATGCATCGATTGCGGCAGTCCAGTCCAGATACGAGGATGTCCCTGCAGGTAAATCCACCTTGCCGCCACTCTTAAGTCCCGCGTACGCCGAGTTCAGATCCTCGGTGATTATACGCCAGGTCACGCCGTCGCAAATAAGGTGGTGCATCGCCATAAAGAGGCTTGCTCCCTTCTTACGTCTGCACAGTACTACGCCCACAAGCGGTCCGTTTTTGATATCAAGTCCCGTTGAAACACGTTTCCTGGCATTCTCATAATCGCTTTCCTTACAGCTTTCAAACAGGTATGCCTTATGCTCGGAGCTCTTCTTAACGGTCATCCGCCCGGATTTACCGTCAAATACAGCATGCATCACATCGTGAGCGCGAACCACCGCGTCAAGGATCTCCTTAACCTTCTCCTCGGTGATGTCTTCCTTAACATCGAAAGTGACTGACTGGTTCCAGTCGTTCTTTCCTTCAAAATCCTTGTGGAAGAAATACCTCTGGATAGGGGTAATGCTGCCCTCGCCTTCTTCCTCACCGGTGGCGCCTTCAACCTCGATCTTTGTCACGTAAGGTTCAAGCTCTTTTACGGTAGGCGTGTCAAACAGCTGCCTCATACGCAGCTTCAGTCCCTTCGCGTAAAGCTGTCCGGTTACCTGTATGCCTTTTATGGAATCTCCGCCCAGGTCAAAGAAGCTGTCATTGATTCCTACTCGCGATACTCCCAGCACCTCGGCAAATACTTCGCAGAGAATGCTCTGGAGCTCGTTCTGAGGCGCGGTATACTCTCCGGAGACATTCATCTCGACCTTGGGAAGCGCCTTGCGGTCGATCTTTCCACTCAGGGTCTTGGGCATATTTTCCAGCCTGCAGTAGATCCTGGGTACCATGTAGTAGACCATTCTCGCCGTCAGGCTCTCCATCAGCGAGTTCTCGTCCACGTCACCCTCAGCGGTATAATAAGCCACCAGAGCCTTATGGTCACCCTGATCGGCCACTATTACTGCTGATGCCGTAACATTCGGGAAGTCACGTATGGCTGCCTCGATCTCTCCGGGCTCGATCCTCAGGCCGTTAAGCTTGACCTGAGTGTCGATCCTGCCCAGGCACTCAATATTACCATCGCTGTCCCAGCGTGCCAAGTCTCCTGTGCGGTAAAGCTTGCCTTCGCCGAAGGGATTGTCAACGTATACTTTGGCATTCAGTTCAGGTCTCTTTATATAGCCCTTTCCTACGTTCACGCCTGTCGCGCAGAGTTCTCCAACGACCATGACGGGCAGCTCGTTCAGATATCTGTCGGTAATGTGTACCTGGCTGTTCGGAAGAGGTTTTCCGATCGTCACGTGTTCATCGGTGATCCTTGCGAATCCCGTGATGATGGTTGCCTCGGTAGGTCCGTAGCCGTTATATATTTCCACATCCGACCACTTTCTGATCCTGCCTGCCAGATCTACAGGGAACGGTTCTCCCGCGACCATCATGACCTTCAGGTGGGACATCGACTCACAGAATGACTTGTCCTCCATATACTGAAGCAGCTTGGAGGGTGTCACATGCATGCACTGAAGATCATTTTTGTTGATCATTCCTGCCAGCAGCGCCGCGTTCTCGACTTCCTCATCAGTAGCCATATAGAACTCAATACCCAAAGGCATGCTGGCAAATATCTCGCTGCAGAATACGTCAAACGCAACGGTGGTAGTGGACAGAGTCCGCTCTACCAGCTTCGTGACGGCACAGGTGAAGGGGTTATGAGACAGCGGAAGCAGATAGTTCACTATGCTCTTGTGGCTGATCATAACTCCCTTGGGCATACCCGTAGAACCGGAAGTATAGATGACATACGCCGTATCCTCCGGTGTAAGCCCGGTTACGGGATCCGATGTATCCTTACCCTTACCGGTATCGGTTATCCACTTGCTATCCCATATGATCTCGTTCTTTCTTCCGATAGATTCCTCCACGAAGACAAATCTGGCTTCCGAATCATCAAGAACATAATCCACCCTGTCCTTGGGGTAATCCATATCGATGGGCTGCATGGCCGCTCCGGCCTTTAACAGACCCCAGATCGCAAGTATAAGCCTGTCGCTCCTTGCCATGCGTATTGCGACAATGTCCCCGGGTTTCACGCCCTTCCTGATAAGCATATGGGCGATACGGTTTGATATCCTCCTTACCTGCTCATAGGTGTATTTTTCATTGCCCGAGCAAAGTGCCTGCTTGTCCGGAGTCTTCGCGCACTGTTCGTCAAACAGTGAAACAAGGGTCCTGGTGGAATCGAACATATCATAAGTCTCGTTGAACGAATCCAAAAGCTCCTTATGGGCTATCCTGAGCATGCGTACTTCCTTTACCAGACAGCTCTCGTTTCTTGTAATGAAGTTTACGAGCTCTATGAAGTTCGTTCCCATGTCCCTTACATAGTCCTTGGCATACTTGGCGGCATCGTAATCTATCTTTAAGAAACAGCCTGCCAGATCGAACAGAAGCGGGAACTTCGCGCTCGACTCCACGAGAGACGATACTCTCACGCGGCTCCCGTTAAAGGTCAGTTCTCCTTCGTCATGGTTCTGGTATGAGAACATGATCTCGAACTGCATCTTGAATTCCGATACCATCTGGGCATAAGAGTAAGCATCATGCCCCATAAGCTCTATCGACTGACGGCCTACCCTGCGGACTAAGTCTTCCACCGGCTCGTCCGCTTCAAGTCCCAGCACGAACGGCAGCGTCTTGACCATCATACCTATATTTCCTGCAAAGTCAGCATCATCTCTTGCCGATGAGAGCACTGCTATACCTATAGCTTCGGAATAGGTGTATTTGCCGACCATCAGACAGAACGCCGCAGTATACACATGATTCCTCGTCACGTTCCACTTCGCGGCAAGCTTTTTAACCGCCTCATCCACCTCGGGCGGTATCTCGATACGCAGAGTCTCGGCCGGCTCGGGATCCTTTCCGTATTCATGGTATCCCGGAATCTCGCTGGGCGCGTCGATGACAGAAAGCATTCCAGCGATATATTCCTTTGATTCCTCATAAGACGCGGAGCCTTCCTGTCTTTCTTCGCGAAGGGCAAGCTCGAAGCTGTCATGGGTCTCAGGCTCAAGAGTCTCTCCCATATATGCCTTCATCACATCGCTCATAAAGATCGCAAGAGATTCTCCGTCGAAAATGATGTGATGTATATCCAAGCACAGATACAGTACTCCCTTGCAGACTATAAGGGTCATTCTCCACAAAGGAGGAGCATACAGATCAAACGGCTTTACAAACCCGGCAACATATTCCTCCATCTTCTTGCCGCTCAGTCTCAATATCTCTATCTTTCCGGTTCTTTCATGAGGGATCTGGCGCACTCCTTCAGGACTGTCCACAAAGCCCGTGTTCATGTAGGGATGAGCGTCAAGTGCCGCGTACAGCGCGTCTCTTAGCTTGACAGCATCAATTCCCGCAGGGAACCGGTAAAGCATGGGAATATTGTACAAAATGCCGTCCGGATCCTTTTCGCAATCAAGGAGCACACCCATCTGGCTTGATGTCAGCGGATATGTTCCGTCCTTAGAACCGTTTTCAACAGGCTCCTTTGTTTCTTCAGCCGCAATGTCTCCCTGGGATACCAGCAGTGACTCTATCTCCTCCACGGTAGGATTGGCCAGGATATCCTTGGTTTTGATATGTACCCCGTACTTATCAAAGATAAGGGTGTTCATGCGGATGGCCGAAAGCGAGGTCATACCTAACGACAGCAGGTTGGTATCCCTTCCTATGCTTTCCGCGTTAAGAAGACCGGCTGCCATCTGCGCAAGCTCTTCCTGCATCTTTGTCTCGCAAGGATTTACCTGCATCACGAATTCAACTTCGGGAAGAGCCCTGTAGTTCATCTTGCCTCCGGCGGTATGCGGAAGCTCCTCAAGACGCGTGAAGGTAGAAGGCACCATGTAATAAACAAGCTTGCCCGAGACATATGCGCGCAGCTCTTCCTCGTTTACCTCTTCCGTCGATGTATAGAACGCGCACAAATAGCTTTCTCTTCCGTGCTTTCTTACCACCACGGCGCTGGCGGTTATGGAACCGAAGGATTTGATACAGCTCTCAACCTCGGCGATCTCCATTCTCTGTCCATGGAATTTGATCTGGGTATCCGCTCTTCCGACAAAGAATATACGTCCGTCCTGGAAGCGCTTTGACAGATCGCCCGTCTTGTACATGGTCCTCTTGCCCTTCATGAACGGATCCGGTAAAAATCTTTCAGCAGTGAGATCCGGACGGTTTCTGTAACCCAGTCCCACGTTATCTCCGCCGATAAATATCTCTCCTACGGCTCCGAAAGGTACCTGCCTGCCTTCCTTGTCCAGAATGTATATCTTTGAGTTCGCGAAAGGATAGCCCATGGAATGGATCTTTCCGGGAAGCTGATCTCCGCCGGTGACCACTATCGTGGTCTCTGTAGGCCCGTATACCTGCATGATCCTGGTATGCGGCGCGTTCCTTCTGATCCTTTCCACAAAGTCATTGCGTATAGCCTCTCCTCCGAAGAAGAGCAGCCCGATATTTTCAAGCATATGCTCCAGAGTCGTGTTCTCAAACATCTCTGTAAGTCTGGTAGGCGTGATGAACAGGAAGCTGTTCGGATGCTCGGTAAACACCTTGTCCATAAGGTGCTGGTCAAGCGTTTCTTCCTCTGTCGGCAGATATACCCTGATACCGTTGCACAGGAGCATGAAATTATCCATGGCAAACGCATCAAAGGTTACCGTAGTCAGCGCGATACCCCAGTCAAGATCCTTTACATGCTCATGATGTATCTGCATGAAATGTGACTGGTTAATACGAGACAGCATCGCGCACTTGGGCGTTCCCGTAGAGCCTGAAGTATGAAGCAGACAGAACGGCGCGTCCGGATCACACTTGACCTCCACCGGATCCGCGGGCAGACTTTCATCGAACATATCCTCCGCATACAGGAGCTTGACTCCCTCGGGCCATTCGATATCAGTCCTGAAATCCTTTGAGATCAGGGCGAAGCTGGTTCCGGTATCCTCCATAATAAAGGAAAGCCTGTCAGCGGGATAATCAACCGCCAGCGGCAGATACGCTCCTCCCGCCCTTACGGTAGAAAGCATGGCCAGCGTGAACTTCTCACTCCTCTTAAGCAGTATGGCAACGACCTTGTCCTGTGCCACACCCTGCCGTACCAGATATCCGGCTCCCCGGTCGGCTATCCTGTTGAACTCGGCGAAGGACAGATGTACGTCCTTAAATACATACGCCTCCTTATCACCCAGTTTTTCCGCCTGTTCGCGAATAAGCTGAGAAACCGAAACATCCTTCCTGTACTTTTGTGTATAGGAGTTATACTTTTCAAGCTGCGCGGCCTGGAACTCATCGGTAACCGAGAGGTCTTTAAGCAAACCATCCAAAGGCTTTTCGGACAGCTGTGCCAGTATATGGGTAAAGGTACGTATGAAATTCTCTATGGTATCCTTATCATAAGCTGACGCGTCATACTCAACGTCAAGCTCCACCTTGTCAGGTCCGGGTACTGCCATGAAAGTAAGATCAAACTTAACATCCGGCGTATCCAGTACCTCAACGCCTATAGACATATCCTTCCACGACAGCTCCACAGTCTTCGTGTTCTGGTACGCGAACAGCACCGACAAAAGCTCCGTACCGTCCAAAGCCGCAACCAGATCGGAATAAGCATACATTTCATGCGACATCGTTTCCATGATCTTTTTATGCACGCCTTTTAAGAAAGCTCCGATCTGAAGCTTTCCTTCTATCGAGATCATGGAAGGAAGTGTCTTTACGAACATGCCCACGCTGGCCGCGTATTTTTCCGAATCTCTGCCCGTGCTTACAAAGCCCGACACGACATTTTCCTGTCCGGCCCAGATGCCGAGCGCATAATTAAACGCAGCATAATATAACGAGTTGTCCGTGATGCCCAGCTCTCTGGCACGGTTCTGTACCATGTCATGAATTCCGGACGGCACTTCAACGATTATCTTGTCCGATACCGATTCCTCCACGTCATCACGGTCCTTCGATATCATCGCTTTATCGTAACCCTCTTCAAACTGCGACATGAAGAACCTCTTGTCTTCCTCATACCGCGCGGTATCACGCAGGCGCTCTTCCTCCACTGCCGCGTCGGCGCAGCTGAACTGTTCAGTTCCGACAGGCTCGCCCTCATAAGCGCGGCGTATGTCCTCCATGAACACCGCGGAGGAAGTGCGGTCATAAATGATATGATGAAAATCTATAAGCACGCGGACATCCCCGGGCATCTCTGCCACAGTGATCCTGTACAGCGGACCGTTCGCCAGATTGAATGCACGTACGAAGCCCTTCCTGAACGCATCGTATTTTTCGGGAGCAAGTGTAATCCTCTGTACCTCACAGGTATTCTCCGGATTGATGTACTGGACTATGCGTCCCTCCACCTCTGTAAAATTGGTCATCATGGAATGATGAGCTTTAACTGCTTTTTCGATAGCTTCGCAAAGCCGTCCCGCATCCACGTTTCCACGTACCGAAAGTTCCACCGCCTCGTTGTAATTCAGGGCCTCGGGGTTTGACAGATAGGCAAGGTATATGCCTGTCTGAGCCGCAAGCAGCGGATAATATTTCACGTCCTGACCGAAGAAGCCCGCCAGGTCATTAAGAGCTTCTTTCAGCTCGTTTACAAATGTCTGCGCGATGTTCTTAACTTCAAACGCTTCGGGATCGATATCTATATCCAGCGCCAGACTTCCACCGTTTACGGCAGCATTTACCGAAACCGCGTCAGTTACATGGTTGAAGGGTGAAATAGTGTTTTCGGGTCTGATATCGGAGACCTTGAAGCTGACTGTCTTTTTCTGACGAGTCCCGCCCGCGTAGTTAAATGTCAGGGAAGGAGCGTCAACAGCGTCCAGCCTACCGGTACAGTACTTTAACGCACCGTAAGACCTTCCCTGATCGGGCGCGGTCCTTATGGCCTTGGCGGCATCATAGGCGCTCGAAAGAAGCCCCGTATCACCGTAAGGCACAGCAACCGGATAAAGCGCTGTAAACCAGCCTACCGTGCCGTCTACCGAAATGCCCGGATCAAACTGTTCGCGGCCGTGATTCTCCAGATGGAGCCTGAAGGTCTTTGAATCATTTATTCGCCTTAAGGTCCTCACTATGGCGCCGAGCACCAGCTCGTCCTCTTTAAGGCCGGTCTGTTTCGGACCTTCCTCCAGTAAAAGCTTTGTCGACTTGGGGGAAAGGCGCACAGCGTAGTGTTTCGCCTCATACATCCTGCAGGGCTTCCATTCACCGGCAGCCAGAGGAAGCGCTCCCGGAACGCGCAGTATCTTGTTCCAGCTCCTTACAGTATCGTTTGGCAGCGCTTCCGCGTATGCCGTGATGGCCTTTGCGAAGTCTCTTACGCTGCTGGTCTTTTCTCTTCTGGATATAGCCAGTTCATCTATATTCCTGCCCTGTTTGAGGCCGCACAGGATCTCGTCCAGATCCGAGAGCAGGATTCCCCATGATACGACATCTACTGCCATATGATGGATCGTAATAAACAGATACTTTTTGTCGATCAGGCATACACCTATCAGCCTGCCCTGTGCAAGTGAGAGCTTTCTCTGCTCCTCCTGCATGATCTCCTGAATACTCTTTTGACCCGAACGACGGCTGGCGATATCTATTCCACATTCGGAAGCCTTCATAAATACGGCCTCGCCATCCTTTACACTCAGCCTGAGGGCGTCGTGCTTTTCGATCAGGAAGGCGAACGCGCGGTTCAGCATCCTGATATCAGGATCGTCCATCTCAAGAAGTACCGACTGATTAAAGTAATCCTCCTGTTCAAAGCCGCTCTCAAAGAACCATTTCTGAATAGGACCTAAAGGTACGTTTCCTGACAACTCGCCCTGTTCGGCAATGAGCTTTGTTTCATCTTTTGTTTTGCTTTCCGCGAACGCAGCCAGTGATCCGGGGGTCGGATGCTCTGAAATATCGGCCGCTGTGAGCCTGATGCCTTCACGGTTCGCTCTGGCTGTCAGGTCAATGGAATTCAGCGAGTTACCGCCGATCTCAAAGAAATTGTCATTTACACCGACACTGTCAAGCCCCAGCACCTGCTTGAATATGCTGCAGAACAGCGCTTCGAGCTGCGTCTGTGGCTCTACAAAGGTAGATTTCCTTTCTGCAGTGATCTTTGCCTCGGGCAGCCGCTTTCTGTCTATCTTTCCGTTGATGCTGAGCGGCATTTCTTTAAGCTGCACAAAATGATCGGGTATCATGTAATGCGTCAGGGATTTGAGCATAAACCTGCGCAGATCCTCGGTATCTATATCGCCCGCGCCCGAATAGAACCCTATAAGGTACTGATCCGACCCGTGTTTCTGGATCGCGGCGGCGGCCATGTCTATTCCGGGGTAGAGGCTCATAACCTGCTCGATCTCGCCCAGCTCCATGCGCTGACCGCGCAGCTTGACCTGATCGTCGATCCTGCCTAAGAATTCCATTTCACCCCTGGCATTCCAGCACGAAAGGTCGCCGGTCCTGTATACTTTTCCTTCAGCGATGGACAGATCCACAAACTTCTCTGCAGTCAGCTCCGGACGGTTCAGATACCCTCTGGTCACGGCCCTTCCGCTTACGCACAGTTCTCCAGGAACTCCGGGCGGTAACTGGTTGCCGAATTCATCGAGAACATGAAGCTTGTAATTGGCAAAGGGTCTTCCGATATTTGAATAATCTCCCTTGATCTCCAGGCTTGAACAGCACATGGTGATCTCTGTGGGTCCGTATACGTTATACAGGTCAGCTTTGGTCAGCGTGCGGATCTTTTCCACGAAGGAATACGGAACTGCCTCACCGCCGACAGATACAGACACAAAACCTTTCATAGCCTTCTCAAACTCAGGCTCCTTGAAATACTGCATAAGCCTCGACGGTGTTGTAACCGTACAGTCGAGGTGGTATTTCCTGACCAGAGCCGCAAGCGCGAGCGGATCATTACATTCCTTCTCACTGGCGATCACAGTGGTCTTCCCCGCGAACAGGAACGGATAAATCTCGGCAGTGGACATATCGAAAGTGAAGCTTGCGATCGCCATGCACGCAGTGCCCTCTTCCCAGTCCTTTACGATGGGAGGATTATGCTTATAAGGCATGCAGTAGTTGATGACTCCGCCGTGTTCCGTCAGTATTCCCTTGGGTTTTCCGGTTGATCCGGAGGTATAGATCACATAGCAGAGATCCTTTTGCCTGAGCGGAAGATTCGGTCTGGAGCTGTCTGAAAACTCCATAAGCGCTTTGATATCCTCATCCTCGATCATAAGCGCCGCGTTGCAGTCCCCAAGTATATAATCGATCCTGTCCTTCGGGTAAGCCTTATCCATGGGCAGATATGCCGCTCCAGCCTTCAGCACGCCCAGAGCGGCGCACACGAAGTCAGCCGTCCTTGACAGCTTCAACGCAACGATATCCCCTATATTGATGTTTCTGGCCAGAAGAGCGTTTGCCACCGCATTGGCCCTTGTTTCCAGTTCGCGGTAGGTGTATTCGATGCCTCCTCCCGCCACAGCCAGCTTATCCGGAACTGAATCCGCGGATTTCTCGAACAGCGAAACTATAGTGGCTTCCCTGTCATAAGGCTCATCAGCGTCATTCCATTCGGCCAGCAGCTGTTTCTCTTCGGGAGATATGAGCTCAAGCCCGCTTAAAGCTTCAGCCCCGTCAGCAGCGGCGTTAATAAGACATTGCTTCATGGCCTTTAAGAAACGTGATATCATATCCTCGTTGTAGAGTGAGGCATCATACTCCATAAACAGCTCGCTGCCTGCCACCGAAAGGGTGATGTCAAACTTCGCACTGCTTCCTTCGGGCATGCCCGGGTCAAGGAATGTCCCCTTGCCCTTCCCTAACGAGAGCTCGTTTCTTTCATAATTGTTGTATGTAAACGCTATCCTCGGACGGATATCAAACTCGGTAGCCGCCTCGGCAAGCGCAAATCCGCCGTGGGCTATGG
>JAILRI010000256.1 GCA_024698555.1 Lachnospiraceae bacterium | reverse complement strand
GACGCTCTCTGCGACAAGATGCAGGGTTCTGTAGCTAACGTTGTGAAGGCTTCTATCAAGATGTACCAGACCGTTGAGGGTGACACCACTCTGAAGAAGGCTGCTAAGATTGCTAAGATCCAGCAGGCTCACGAGGAGGCTGTACAGCTTTGAGACCATGGAGTTTGTCGCTCCGGTAAGGCCGGTTCCGCTCTTCATAAAGCAGCCGATAGTACGCTTTTTTTCAAAAGCATCCAATAAAAAAGTCTCGATGGTGCTGTCGAATATGGGGGTTCAGAAGCCTCCGCAGGAGATGGTACAGTATATTGACAGCTATACGGGATTCTGCAGTTCAAACAATCTGTTTTCCACTATTTTCAGCTTTAACGGCGAACTGTCCCTGGGGGTATCATCCCCCTATAAGAGTACCGGTGCCGTAAAGAATCTGGTCCGGAGATTTTCGGACATGGGTATCGATATCAGGGTTTATGCTACTGAAGTGATCAGGTAAAGTTTCGGAGGATATCTGATAATGAAAAAATGTCCTTATTGCAGGATAGAGGTGGGCGGGAATTTGAATAAGTGTCCGTTGTGCCAGAGCAGGCTGACCGGAGAAGGCGGGGAAGCATATTTTCCCGTGCGTGATACTCTTAAATTCCGTTCATTTTTGTACAAGCTGCAGACTTTCATAGTATGGAGCGTGATAGTTGTAGCGTTGGGACTGGATTTTCTGTTTTCCATAGAAATCCCGACATATCCGGGGCTGCACTGGAGCCTGCTCATAGTGATGTGGCTGATGGTCTTTGAATATGTGATCTTACGGCAGTTTGTTCCCGGAACAGGTTCTGCCAGAAAAGTGACGATCATGGTGTTCGTCATTCTCGCAATGCTGCTTGTTACGGCGCATTATCTTGAATTTATGTGGCTTGCCTGGGACTGGATAGTGCCGGTGGTTATAACGGGAGCCATGATAGCCAATTTTGTGCTGGCTTTGCTGGACAGATATGGTAATACCATGATCTATCTCCTTTCCGGGCTGGCGTGCGTTCTGGTGCCCTGTCTGATACAGTTTTTCAGGCACGTGCCCATGTCCATCACCTGGACTATCTGCATGATCGTGAGTGTCATTCTCATCGTCGGCGCTGTTATCTTCAAAGGGCGTGCTGTCGCTGCCGAGCTGGAGAGGAGATTTACACTGTAGGGAGTAATGTTATATGTACAGACCGGTTCCGTATGAAATGCCTGAGTATTTCTGCACCAGGTGCAACGCGAATCTGGAGCTGCAGAAAGGGTTTTCACCCGATCTTTCCAGCTGGGTATGCAGGGCTTGTGGGATGATGTTGACCAATCCCGAGGAAGCTGCTTTTGATACGACAGATGATGTGGTCTGGATATGCGACGGCTGCGGGGGATGTCTTAACGTACAGTCCGGGTTTGAAGAATGGTATCTGAACAGAAGCACTGATGAAAACGAAGATACATTGGGTGAAGGCGATATCTCGGATAAAGAGCGTGTCAGAAACTGGATATGTACCGAATGTGGGTTTGAAAACAGGATCTGCGCCGGTGAGATTTATCTCAATGATGATTCATACCGCTTGGAACAGCTTAATCCCACGAAGGGGATGAGAGAAGAGGATATTTTGGCGCTTTCCTGCTATCAGGAGATAGACTGTCTGGATGAAAGACGCAAGGTGTTGCTGGTGCATGATCCCGAATCCGGGAAGGTATTTGTTGAAAAAATCCTTGATACTTATGATATTTCAGTATACAGGAAATTGATGGATCATCCTGTCAGCGGTATGCCGCGCATCATCAAACTTTTTGAGGGGGAACGGCATCTGGTCATTATCGAGGAGTATATTTCAGGTGTCACGCTGGAAGATATGATAGGGCAGGCTGCGGGGCGAAATGTACCGGTTTTTGACGAAAATACCGCAGTTGGGATCATGTGTGGGCTTTGTGACATAGTTTCTTCACTTCATGCCATGGATCCCCCGATCATTCACAGGGACATAAAGCCTTCGAACATTATTATTGATTTTGATGGCAAGGGCAGGAAGAACAGTGAGGAAGACCGCGATGGAGCGGGCTTAGTGGTTTACCTGCTTGATATGGACGCGGCAAAGTTTTTCAAGGAGCATGAAAACAGGGACACTGTTCTTTTAGGGACGAGAGAGTATGCTGCGCCGGAACAGTACGGTTTTGGCGCGTCATCGGTCAGAACAGACATTTATGCGCTTGGAGTGCTGTTTGATGAGCTGCTGACGGGCAGGCAGCCTGGGAATGATGCGGGCACGAAGAGTGGTGCCGGATGCGGGAAGTATGCCGGGATCGTGGAAAAGTGTACGATGATCGATCCCGGTGATCGTTACGCAAGTGTTGAAGAACTGAAAGCGGAAGTGGAGAGGGTGGCAGCGATGCAATTCCACTAACATGACGCCGCCGCCGCGCTGCCATCTTCTGTGCCGGTAGCCGGCCTATACGCGCATCTTAAGCATCCCGGATGAAGCAGGTGACCGGTGACGCAATTCCACTAACATGACGCCGCCTCCGCGCTGCCATCTTCTGTGTCGGTAGCCGGCCTATACGCGCATCTTAAGTATCCCGGTTGAAGTGGGTAGCCTTTGACGCAAACGCCGTTAATGCGACATCCATGTCGCTAACGGCTCGCCGCGCATCCTTGCGCGGCGTTGCTGTTATTATCGGGATACTAAGATGCTCTAATCGGCCGTCTAATGCCACAGAAGATGGCAACGCAGCGCCGGCTGTCAAAGGTGGGCATTAGTACAGGTTTACATAAAAAACTTGAATGAATGCTTGCCTGTTTATCCAGCTGGGGTACATCGGAAAAAACTTGAAGTGGCTGGCATGAATGGACAATGATAAATATGTTTATAGATTACCAGGGGCGAAACCGTTACTTGTAAAGAGTTCAATTATCATACTATTTAGGGATGGTTGGTTGATTATGCTCTATAGTGTTAGTCCACCCATATGGTAGGTATGAGTGATCGTATGGTATGATATATTTTCATACGGAGCGCAGTA
Source organism: Lachnospiraceae bacterium (assembly GCA_024698555.1). Taxonomy (GTDB): domain Bacteria; phylum Bacillota; class Clostridia; order Lachnospirales; family Lachnospiraceae; genus RUG11977. Next base: position 1,403 of record JAILRI010000256.1, on the reverse strand, counting down.
ATTAGTCTTGATCTGCCGGAAGCGTAGCTTACTGTGCGCATTGACGTTCAGTATATTTATTGCTGAGATTTTGTTGATATCATGAAAAACTGGGATGCTGTAGTTAAGGGATAATTATATCTAAAATTTTATCCGGGCGATGAGATAAGCTGCAGTGATAACAAGCTCGTCTGCACTTTGAGCCTTGTTAAATTTAATGACATTGCGCATATTTGCACTCTTACCATGGAGTATTAGTGCAAAAACACAGAGTTGAACATAATTAGATGATTGAAAGCTGGAGAAAAACATATGGGGCAGAAGACGGATAAACTTGGGCAGGAACTGGAAAATCTGCATCCGGAGGAACTGGATCGGTTTCTGGAGGACAACTGGCAGGATATGCTCGACGGAGACAGAGAATTTACAGATTTCATGCGCGGTATGATACGCAAGAAAAATCTGGAATGGAAGTATGTATATACAGCGGCCGGGATCTCGGAAAAATACGGTCAGGAAGTTATCAGCATGCGCAAGCACACTACCAATCGTGACCTGATCATACGCCTGTGCCTGGCGGCTGAGTTTGATCTGGAGGATACACAGCATGCGTTGAAGCTGTACGGTATGCAGCCACTTTATCCGCGGGTCCCGAGGGATGCGGTACTCATAGTGTCCATAAACAGAAGAATGTATGACCCGGCCGATATCGACGAGCTGCTGCTTAAGCAGGGCTGTGACGGGATATCCGGTGAAATAAGCTGAACAGGGGAACAGTAAAAATCTCTGTTCAGCAAAGTACTTCAATTTGACAAAACTCGTTTGGAAAAAATGCATAAACAATCTTGAGACTTTTAATATTACCTTTCCACCAGGGATGCATAAGACATGATTTTAAAAAATATTTGGAACTTTCGACAAAGGCAGGACCGTTAGTGCTATGATAATTCGAGAATTAAAAGAAAATGAAGCAGATATACTTAAGGATTTTTTATACGAGGCAATTTTTATCCCTGACGGAGTGGAACCGCCTCCGAGGGGAATAACAGATCAGCCGGAGTTAAAGATTTATTATGAGGATTTCGGAACAGGTTCGGCGGATCATTGCTTAGTGGCTGAGGATGACGGAAAAGTAATCGGTGCTGTCTGGGTGCGGATAATGAATGACTATGGTCATGTGGATGATGAAACGCCGTCCTTTGCCATTTCTTTATATAAAGAGTATCGCGGGCAGGGTATAGGGACTAAATTGATGCTGAAATGCTGGATGTATTAAGAAACGGTGGCTACAGAAAGGCCTCGTTGGCAGTCCAGAAAGCAAATTATGCCGTGAAAATGTACAAGAAGGTCGGTTTTATGATTATTGGGGAGAATACGGAAGAATATTTAATGGTATGCCAATTATGAGATTACCGCTTCGTTGA
>JAILRI010000250.1 GCA_024698555.1 Lachnospiraceae bacterium | reverse complement strand
CAGGCATATAAGGATTCGGAAAACGGCTTTCGATAACTTCAGTAATAAAATCCGAAGGTTTTATGATACCGGGATCGGTCACTGTCTTCATTCCTTCATCAAGGCCGATATGACGTACCAGACCGCTTAATTCATCCGACTCCATCTCGGAGGCGATAGTCTTATATCCTAAAAGGCATCCGAACACTGCCAGCGCGGTATGCAGAGGGTTAAGGCAGGTACATACCTTCATCCGTTCAAATTTATTGACCGTATCGCGATCGGTCAGATAAACACCCGCTTTCTCAAGCGCCGGTCTTCCGTTCGGAAAACGGTCTTCGATGACCAGATACTGAGGTCTCTCGGCATTGACAAACGCAGCGGTATAGCCCTTTCTGGATGTAATACGGATATCCATATCCTCTACCCCGGACTTCTCAAGCTCCATGGCTACCTTCGCATCGGGTCTGGGCGTGATCTTATCGATAGTGGTCCAGGGAAACGATACCTTTGTTTCATCCATGATCCATTCAAGGAATCCTTCCTTGACCAGCCCCCTGCTCTTCCATTCCGAAGCCACAGCTACAACAGATTCTCTGAGCTTTTCACCGTTTCTTGAGCAGTTATCGGTGCTGACCATGGCAATGGGAGTTCCTCCGGCAAGAAATCTTTCATACAGCAGACCGCAGGTTTTACTCATTGCGTGTCTGCTGCCTTCCGGACCGTTTTCAAAATCCGAAACCGCAAGTTCTGTATAGCTGCCGTCCATTCCCTTCAGAGCATATCCCTTCTCGGTAATGGTAAATGTCACCATCTGCAGGGAATCACTTCTGAATATTTTTTTCAATGCCTCCATATCGTCCGCAAATGACGCGTCGCACCTGTATGAGGCCGCAACAGAGCCTATTACCGACTTTATAAGTTTACCGTCAGGCATGAGTGACACGGAAATTCCCAGATCATCATAGGGAGTATAGCTCGTTTCAACCATCTCATAATCAAAAGTCTCCGCGACGATCACACCTGAATCCGCAACGCCCTTTTCCAGCAGCTGCTGGGCGATCATGGCATGAAAAGCCCGAAACAGGCTGCCTGCTCCAAAGTGTATCCAAACGGGTTTTTCAAGAGTCTTTGCTGATATTTTTTCAGGGTCAAAAGCAGGGAGTGTGATGCCTGCTGCCTCCCATGCCGCTCTGTCTTTGATACTGCTGTAATTTAGTTTCATTAACTTCTTTTTACCTCCAGGTCTTATATTAGTCTTCTTTGATCCGTCTCAGTTCAGGCTGCTTTTATGCGCCTTGTCTATAGCTTCCCACAGACCGTTCAGATACGTGGCGCCAAGCGCCCTGTCATACAGACCGTATCCCGGCATGGCCACTTCACCCCAGATCATACGTCCGTGATCGGGACGTATGGGTCCGCTAAAACCGGTTTCGTAAAGCGCCCTCATGATCTCATACATATCAAAGGTACCGTCGCTGCTTAAGTGCGCGGATTCTTCAAAATCATCGGGCGAATTGAACTTCAGATTTCTTACATGCGCAAAATGTATCCTGCCCTTAAGCGCCCTTATCATATGAGGCAGGTCATTTTTCAGGTTGGTCCCGTAGCTGCCCGAGCAGAAGGTCACACCGTTATGTACGTCATCCACAGCCTTCATCAGGCGCAGTATGTTTTCTTCATTGATGATGATACGAGGCAGGCCAAACACGCTCCATGCCGGATCATCGGGATGTATCGCCATCTTTATATCATATTTGTTGCAGACAGGCATGATCTTCTCGAGGAAATAGACCAGATTGGCAAAAAGCTTTTCATTGTCTACACCGCTGTACATTTCAAACAGTTCCTTAACACGCGCCATGCGCTCAGGCTCCCATCCGGGAAGAATAGCTCCGTTGGCATCGCCTGATATCGAAGCAAACATGTCCTCCGGGTTCAGCGCGTCGACCGCCGCCTGTGTATAAGCAAGTACAGTGGAACCGTCAGCCCGCTTTCTGGCGAGTTCCGTCCTTGTCCAGTCAAATACGGGCATGAAATTGTAGCATACCAAATGTATGTCTTCCTGCCCCAGATGCTCAAGAGTTTCGATATAATTGTCTATATACCGGTCACGCTCGTCCGATCCGATCTTAATGGCATCGTGAACGTTGACACTCTCAATTCCGGCGATATACAAACCCGCCGCCTCGACTTCATCCTTCAGCGCCCTGATGCGCTCCCTGCTCCAAACCTCTCCGGGCTGAGTGTCGTAAAGTGTGGTAATGACGCCCGTAACCCCCGGGATCTGCCTGATCTGCCACAGTTCCACAGTATCAAAACCTTTGCCGTACCACCTGAATGTCATTTCCATAGCTTAATAATCTCCTCTCTGAATATGGATCCTGTTGTAACAGTTTTATCAAAACCTCATTTCCTCAATATGGTACACATACTTCAGTGTCCCCAGCGCCTCTATCAATTCGGCATGCGTTTTATATTTCTTCACTTCATCGTTGCCGATGCTGATAGCTATCGTATACACGCTCAAACCCGAATTGGCGTAAGCGTTGTTCAGCTCGATATCATCTATTCGCATTCCCAGTTTTCGTATAGTGGTCACAAAATCCTGGAGATATTTGCTTTCCGTAAGCTCCAGATGTATCTCAAAATGATTTGACCTGTCTTTCAGATATGTCTCAAATGAAGGAAATACTGTGAGCGTAAGCAAAAGAACGACAAAGATCACCAATGTCGCAGTATAGAAGCCCGCTCCGATCGTCAGGCCCAGCATACCGCAGGTCCACATGGCGGCCGCGGTCGTCAGACCCTTGATCTGGCTTCGTGAGCTGACCAGCATGGAATTGACGCAGATAATGGAAAGCGCGATAATGGAAGCCGCAGACAAAAAGTATCTGTTATTGCCGGTGGCCATACACAGATAATTGTCCAGCATCATGGCAATGGTGCAGGAAAGGGAAAGCAGTATAAATGTCCTCAGACCCGCAGAATGACGTTTTGTAGCCCTCTCACATCCGATGACTGCTGAAAGCACAAGGCTTAGGAGCAATTGAAATATAATGTTAACCGGAGAAAGGTATGTGGTCCAGTCTCCTAACAGTCCCGCTATCGGGTCCACATTATTGATGTATGCCATAATAAAACCCTCCTACCACCTTCCGGTGCCGCGCCGCATCATACCCGTATTCAATCTGTAGTTTTCCGCTGCTTCGGTATATGCCTGTTCGTTAGGATCGATAACGTGCTCCGGGATCTCCTCCTGTATCTTTTCTATACGTTCTATAAGTAGTTCCAGACTGCTCTTGGGCTTGCCTGCCTCATCGAGGGTCTCTACCTCCACTAAATCCTCCAGCCTGTCTGAATATGAATGGGAGAGCTGCAGCGCTTTCTTTGCGCACGCAGGTCCTATAAACTCATATAAGATACTTGATGAAAGTATGATAGTCTCCAGCGCTCTGCCGGTCTCTCCCCCGAGAGTTCTTGCCCCGAGTGCCGCAAGTCCTATGGCCACTCCTGCCTGGGGTATAAGAGCCAGCCCCAGATAATGACGCACGTCCCGGGACATATGGACAAACGTGCTCCCTCCAAACGCGCCAAAGTACTTACCTATAATACGTACCGTAAAATACAGGATGCTTATCGTAAAGAGCGGCACGCTTCCTACACTTCCGCTGCTCACAAGGGCCTTAAGATCAAAGGACAGCCCTGAACGGACAAAAAACAGCAGCAGGAGCGGCGGTGAAAAATAATTAAGCTGTGCAAATAATCTCTCATCATCAGTAGTATTGATGTATACCATACCGATGACCATGCATCCCAGTAAAGGAGAAATATCTATCAGAGCACAGATGCCGCAGAACGAGAACAATACAGCAATGGCTATTATCAGGCGGTTGTCGGTCGAGTGCTTTCCTATCATCCATTTGAGTACGAAACCAAAACCTGCTCCGATGGCTATAACTGCCACATTTTTTAAGAACGGTATCAGGATACTCATCAGCCGGATCTTCTCACCAGAAAGTGAAGCAGCAGCGACTGAGATCGCCACGCTGAAAGCAACGATAGCCACCATATTATCAAGCGCCATAACCTGCAGAAGGGTATCCACAAAGTCTCCTTTGGCGCGTGTCTGGCGTATGGTCATCATGGTAGATGCCGGAGCGGTAGATGTCGAAAGCGCCGCAAGTACTATACAGAGTACCGTTTCCAGCCGCAGTATAAAAAAAGTCACGACAAAGACCAATACAGCCACAAGTAAAGCTTCAGACAGCGTGATCGCCACAACCTTCGAACCGTTTTTGCGAAGAGCGGAAAGCTTGAAAAATTCTCCTGTACTGAATGCTATAAAAGCCAGCGCGATATCGGGGAGAAATGCGCTGCCGGAAACGATCTCATCAGGAACGAGATTCAGCACGTATGGTCCGAAAAGAACACCGACTACAATATAGGCCGTGACATTAGGCAACCCGAGAGGTTTCGTAACTCTGGTCATGAGATACCCGCCGAGCAGCATGACGGACAGTGACAGTATGATCACCGCCACCTGTGAATCGATTCCTATCGATCTGTAAATATCCATCACGCGGCACCCCCTTAAGTATCATTACCAAAGATTACTTTATCCGGCGCTTTAGTCCTGCTTTCGTATACTGTTTCCTAAAAAGCATCAAATACTTATATGTCTATATCCTGCACAACGCTGAACAGATAATCGGGGAAACGGGCTACCAGTTCATCCCTGATATGGTCGAACAATTCTTCACGCGTCTTGATATCATAATCTATGATGATATCAAGGTTGACGGTATGGTTCTCTTTGTCCAGATAGTATCCATGCATCTGAAGGACTCCTTCATGTGACATCACTATATTTTCAATGTCACGCCGCATGGCTATGGCCGCGTCATCACTCATATTTCTTGAATAGATACCTATCCCGGTCAAAAGTATACCGTGCCTGAGCAGCACATTGTGCGCTATCCTGCGCTCCATGGCATCTATTTCGTACGCGGTAAGACTCTCGTCCACCTCGACATGCACCGAACCGATGGTCTTGGCCGGTCCATAACTGTGAAGGATCAGGTCATACGCGTTAAGGGCGCATTCATCCTCGCATATGGTCTCTTTGATCTTACTGGTAAGCTCTTCGGGAGCGCGTTTGCCCATTATATCATCAAGAGTATCAAAGAGCATTCCGAGTCCGGCGCGTATGATAAATACAGAAATAGCCAGACTGACATATGCCTCGAGCAAGAGTCCCGTGAGCATATATACAACAGCCGAAACAAGCACAGCTGCCGATATCAGAGCGTCAAACAGAGCATCGGCTCCCGATTCCTTCAGCGAATCAGAATGCACCTTCTCCCCTTGCGCTCTGACATATCTGCCGAGTAAGATCTTAACGACCACGGCGACAGCGAGGATCACCAGCGTCACTGCGGAATATTCGGGGTCTTTGGGATGAAACATTTTATCAACGGATTCAATAGCCGCGGTAATACCTGCATAGAGTATCAAAATGGCTATGACCATGGCGCTTAAGTACTCGCTCCTGCCATGTCCCAAAGGATGCTTTTTGTCAGGCTTCCTGCCAGCCAACATGGTTCCGGCAATAGTAATGGCCGACGAAAGCGCATCGGTCAGATTGTTTACCGCGTCAAGAACCATCGCTATGGAATTCGCTGCCAGTCCCGCCACAGCCTTAAAGCCTGAAAGAGCGAGATTGGCAAGGATCCCGACGACACTGGTCTTAATAATTTCATGTCCGCGCGATACCGCTATATCATAGGACGATGCACTTTCATTTACAGGATCATCTGTATTCATATTTCGTCTGTAATCTCCTTAAGCGCCGCAAGCAGCCTGTCCACCTGTTCATCGGTCCCGACTGTGATACGCAGGTAATCTTTAACAGGTTCGCTGTTAAAGTGCCTTACATAAATATGCTTTTGCCTCAGCCGTGAAAGGATCGTTCCTGCATCGATCCCCGGATGCGAGGCAAAGACAAAGTTGGCCGAGGAAGGCATCACTGTAAACCCCAGCTTCTTAAGCCCTTCCGTAAGTACGGCGCGAGTCTTTACTATAGCCTCGATCCTGCCCCTGAAATAGGCCTCATCGTCTAATGAAGCAGCTCCCACTTCTATCGCGGTACAGTTCATGGGGTAAGAATTGATACAGTCCTTGACGCTTTCCATAGTGGCTATTATCTGTTCGGAAGCTACAGCATAACCTATACGCAGTCCCGCGAGCGAGCGTGACTTGGAAAATGTCCTTACCACCACGAGATTGGGATGAGTGTCAAGCAGAGCCAGCGCGCTCTCTCCGCCAAAATCGACATATGCTTCATCTATAACCACTACGCGTTCCGAATTGGCTTCCACTATATCACGGATATCTTCCAACGGCATAAATATGGAGGTCGGGGCATTGGGATTGGCTATCACCACGCCGCCGTTTTCGTTTCCGATATAGTCTTTCTTATCTATGGTAAAATCCTGCCTCATGGGGGTCAGACGGTAACTGATCCCGTAAAGGTTCGCCCACACCCTGTAGAAAGAATATGTAACCTCAGGGAAAAGAATGGGAATCCCGCTGTTAAAGCAGCTCTGGAAAATATTGGCCAATACATCATCTGATCCCACGCCCACAAAGACCTGCTTTTCACTCACGCCGTGATATCCTGCTATGGCTTTTCTGAGCTTTGACGCATCGGTAGACGGATAAAGCCTGAGCACCCCGCTGTCAAAAGCTTCAAGCGCAGCCAGCACACCCGGAGCGGGAGGATACGGATTCTCATTGGTGTTCAGCTTGATCATGTCAGGATAGTTCGGCTGTTCTCCTGCCACATAGGGGTCTATCTTTCTTAGATTATCTGCTAATGATGCCATATCTGCCGATATCTCCTGTCTTTAAAAGTAATCATTCACCCTTATATTCCTTTGCCAGAGCCTCAAAAGCCGGGAGAGCCCGCCTGATCATGTCATAATCCACACAGTAGGCGATCCGTACGAAACCGGCACATCCAAAGGTCGAACCGGGCACCAGAAGAAGATGCTTTTCCTTGGCTCTGGCAGCAAATGCTTTGTCATCAGGCTCCAATGCTTTCACAAACAGATAAAAGGCTCCTTCGGGCTTGATACACTCATAGCCGTAGCTCTTAAGTGAATTATACAGCAGCTCGCGGTTACGGTTATATATCTCCAGATCGACCGAAGCGTCCAGGCATTTAGAAACAAAGAGCTGGGCAAGCGACGGCGCGTTGACAAAGCCAAGTATCCTGGTAGCCACTCCTGCTGCCGCAAAAATATCTTTATAATCGTCTATTTCGGAAGGGATCACGAGATACCCGATACGGTCGCCCGGAAGAGAGAGCGACTTGCTGAAGGAATACCCGACTATAGTATTACGATAGATGGTCGGGATATACGGTACCTCTACGCCATCGTATGCCAGTTCCCTGTAGGGCTCATCCGACACGATATAAATGCTCGTTCCCAATTCCTTCTGCTTTTCTTCAAGAATGGCAGCTATCCTTTCAAGCGTTGCTCTCGAATAAACAACTCCCGTAGGATTATTGGGGGAATTGATAATGACCACCTTGGTCCTTTTGGTAAGAGCCCCGGCGAGTTTTTCCACCTTTGGCTGAAAGCTCCCGGTATCTGCCTCTATCTCTACCAGTTTCGCGTCATAATTCGATACATAATTCTTATACTCGCCAAAATACGGGCAGAAAGTAATAACCTCATCACCCGGATCTAACAGTGTTTTAAATATTACATTCATGCCGCCGGCCGCGCCAACAGTCATCACTATGTTGGACGCGTCAAATCCGGTGCCGAAACGCCTGTTGATATTATCGGCTATGGCGCTTCTGACCTCATCATGACCTGCGTTGGACATATATCCGTGGATATGGTTCTGGTCCGGATCCTGTGCCACCTCTATGATCGCTTTTTTAACAGCCTCAGGCGGCTCGACACTGGGATTGCCCAGACTGAAATCATACACATTTTCACGGCCGAACTCGGCAGCCATCTTCTTTCCTTCCTCAAACATCGCGCGTATTACGGAGCTGTTTTTCACCAGTCCGACCATCTTTTCAGAAATCATGTTCTTCTCCTGTCCCAATAAAAAGTACAGCCGCATCCTTATGTATTGCCTGACCGGAACTGTCTTTTTCAGACAGAACAGCCGGATGGGGTGTCTGATAACTCTTACAATATTACAACACTATAACGTTTTTTTCAAGAATTATGTTTATTTATAGTCTAAGCTATGATACAATCTTGGGGATGGATTTTTTCGTCATCGTAACTATATTTTAAACAAATTCAGGGGGAATGCACCATGCGTGATCATATTGACGAATCCTTGAACGGACTGCTCGGTGGCAGCCGGGCCAATTTTACCGCTGACGAGATAGATGCTGCCAAAAAGCAGCAGAAGAAAAAGGGCGGTACGCTGATGGACAATCTTATCGAGCTTACCGGCAAATCCCTGCCGAACATGAATGACATCATCAAAAACAGCAACGATATACGTGAAATGTGTGATCAGGCCGGTATTGCTCTCGACGAGGCAGTGATCTCCAATCAGATGAGTCTGAACAACCAGATCAGCGAGATGTCCAAAAATCTTGAAGCAGATTTCGGCGTAACGCAGGACAACGCCCGTGAAGTCGCGGCCAAGGCACATGACGGCATAGCCGCCAACAAACCTGTCCCCAGGGTAAGCCTTGAAAGCTTTAACGGTTTAGCTGATGAGACAACACAAACCGTTTACGGACAGGATGCTTTCATCAACAAACTGATGATCGCGTTTAAACGTCCTTTTGTTATGCCGCCTGCCAGCGACATGCCCAAAAACGCCATATATATTACCGGACAGGCTTACACCGGCAGGCATTTTACCCTGAATAAACTGGCTTCCGCCCTGGAGAAACGCGGTGTGCTGCGCAACGGCGTGGTCCGTTACATCGACCTGGCTTTATACCCGACAGCCGGCGAAGAAAAGCTATTCCTGCAGGATCTGTATTCCGCTCTTTCAAGCAGCGCAGATATCATAGCTTTCGAGAACTATTCGGAATGCCATGCTTCATTTCTTGCCAATTTAAGCGATCTGGTAGTTACAGGCAAATGCGCGCTGAATTCGCGCTATATAGAACAGAACGGACAGCTTATCAACGTTTCCAACGCCCTGGCATCCAATGCAGTCGGAGAACTGAAAGCTAAGGGTAAATACCTGATCTTCATAAGTACCAACCCCGTCTCGAAGCTGGCCGGATCGCTGGGCGCTCCTTTTGTCAACGCTTTGGCCGGAGATATCTGTGAGACAGCTGCTCTTGACAGCGTATCATATGAGAAGATCAGCGGGCGTGAGCTTGCCTCATTGACTGAAAAGGCCGAAAAACAGCTTAAATTCAAACTGGAAACCGATGACAGCTTCATTTTCCATGCAGTTTCCAAAGCCGACAGGAATGTGGGGTTAAAAGGCATACTCGATTTCTTCTCAGATACTTTCACCGCTCTCGCCCAGCTGCGTCTCGAACGCGAATACAGCGAGGGCGAACCGGTCAGACTGGTCACTGTTTCCAAGGACGGCACCCCTGGTCTTCACGCTGTGATCAGAGATGAAGAGATCCGGCTGTCCGCGCTGCTTCCGAAAGGTTATACCGGCGAGATTGAAAGCATTAAGGCCGAAATGGACAAGATCGTAGGTCTGACAAAGATCAAGGAATATGTGTTCAGCCTCGAGGAATATTACCGTGTACAGCAGCGCAGGCGCGAAGAGGGACTCAAAGCCGGAGAAGTCAGTAAGCACATGATCTTTACAGGAAGTCCCGGGACCGGCAAGACTACCATAGCCCGAATAATCAGCAAGTATCTGAAGGCTATCGGCGTGCTTTCGGGTGGTCAGCTCATCGAAGTATCCCGCGCGGATCTTGTAGGCCGCTATGTCGGCCACACTGCCCCGCTCACAAATCAGGTCATCTCCTCAGCTATAGGCGGTGTACTGTTCATAGACGAGGCATACAGCCTTTACCGCGGCCGTGACGACAGCTTCGGTCTCGAAGCCATAGATACTCTGGTCAAAGGTATTGAGGACAACCGGGAGAACCTGATAGTGATCCTGGCCGGATACTCAAAAGAAATGCAGGAATTCCTTACCTCAAATTCAGGACTTAAGAGCCGCTTCCCCAACGTGATCAACTTCCCCGATTATACCGGTGAAGAGCTGCTTGCCATAGCCAAGATCAACGCATCTTCCAGAGGTTATAAGATCGACGAAGGTGCCGATCCCGCGCTTCTCTCATATTTTAACGCAGTGCAGGCGCTCAGGGCATCCGATGCCGGAAACGGCCGTCTTGCCCGCAACAAGATAGAGGAAGCGATCCTCAACCAGTCCCGCAGACTGGTTGCCGAGCCTGATGCCGACCTTTCGCTCCTTACCTCACAGGATTTTGACCTCGATGATATCGGGGGCTGAAGCCGGTACGCTGACTTGCAGCTAAAGTTCGCCCGGAAAACAATCCGGAAGCGCCTTCCCGCTTATCTCACTTCAAAAGTGGCTTCCGCACTTTCTTAGTGCGGAAGCCACTTTTTTTGCTCTTTTTATAGCTTTTCCGGCTTTTTCCCGGTAAGTTTCCTTTTAATACTTAAACTTGAATACCTCACTGTTGATCACCATAGGCAGCAATGGTTTGAATTCTCCATAAACCGAATTCTGAAGCTTAAGTCCCACACCGGTAAGTACATTCTGACCGGAAACGTCCGAGGAATATGTCAGGTATTCAACACACTCCGAGGGGATCAGCACATCATTCCAGTACATCTTTAACAGCGCGGAGGCCATGGCCGCATAATTACTTGCAAGACCGACCGATACCTCTGAACCAACCATCTGGTAAGTAAACCTGGGCTCACTCTCGTGAACACTTACGGTAGCGGATCCTATCAGAGTATATGTGGATGTCGCTTCATAAGCAGTGATCTGGTAGAAGTCGATCCTGTAATATCCCTGATTAAGCTTTGACTGACTGGCAAAAGGAATAAATGAGATCATTTTGTCAGTTAAGATCACATGCTCTTTCTGCAACGTCGAGATTGGAGTTGCAGCCTGACCTGCCACACCATAACTGTAAATGCTGTTATAAGTGATCGTATAGTATATTCCGGTAGTTCCCGCGGCCACGCCAAGTGATGATGCGGTAGTCTGGGCCCCGGGGGTAAAGTCCATAGGTTTACCTGCTGTCGTATATACCCTGAAACCATCCTGCAGATACTCAAGATATACATTTGTAGGATCATTCTTCTGAGTGCCTACCGAAAGCAGTGTATCAATGGACGCGTTACCTTCCACACGGGCTGTTTTCTGATAATAGTTAGGGTTAGCCGCAAGCTTCGTTTCGTCAAACGATATATTCTTGACATAAAATGCTATATCAAAATATGCGGCTGTATTGCTGGTGCTTGTGATCCTGGCGGAAATCTGGTTTCCGGTTCCCACAATGGAAATATTTGAACCATATACCGTAAGCTTTCCGTCAATAAACGAACCAAAGGATGCCGTTCCGGTAGTCTGGGTGCTGGGTGCGGTCTGAGTAATAGTCAAACCGGGATTCTCCATGATCTCCCCGTACTGATCAATGACCATGGCAGTAAGCTCCAGACTGTCTCCAACCGAAGGGTTGGTGTTCAGATAGTTTTTGTTCATGGTAACCGTGACATTCTGAGCTTTTCTCGCTGCCCTAACCTCTATAGGGCAGGTTTCGATCACTACATTCTTTCTCTTGATGATCAGGTTTACCGTGCCGACGCCTGTCGCTACCAGAACCTTTCCTCCGGACACCGCCTGCCCGCTGCCAACCGTTACCCTCTTGACATTCTGAGATTCCACCGTATAGTCCAGACCAAGCTCAGGCAGGGTTTTCTGGGTTCCGTCGGTATACTGTATGATAGCCTCAAAGCAGTTGGCGCTGTCCCCCATCTCGATGGTCTGTTTCAGCTCATCAGCTGCGGTCATATACGCGCCGTCATCCTTTGTTATAGTGTACAGAACCTTACTGATCTCAGGAAGCGCTCCAACGACCAAAGGACTGATCACGATCTCCTTATTGGTCCTGGTCGCGGTATCACGTGACAGTACCAGTGTACAAACCAGCTGAGCGGTTCCTTCATCATAAAATGTGATCTGGTCGTTCATAAGACTGGCTTTATTGACCACTCCGCTCTGTATGTTCTGCTGTATGATGCTCATGCATCCGGGCATATCATTTTTATAATTGGAGAAGTTGATCTGCATACCCACCTTCGGAGTAAGATCAACACCGTTTACGTCATAATACCTGAAATCAAGCTTTACCGTTTCCCCGATATTTACTGTAGTGGTTTCAAGGCTTATGCTGGCTACATCAGCGAGAGTATCGGATACCGCTGCAAATGTGGAAGCCGAATTTCCGATCTGAACCGTGTATTCCTTCCCGGCAATAAAGCTCGAATAGAACGTGATATTGGCCTTGCCTGCTTCAGCAGTGATCTTGTTCACCCTGGGCACACCTGAAGTGATCTTGGTAGTCCCGTTCATATAATACAAACTTATATCTGCAGCCTTAATATCCTCCTTGACCGCCGTACCGACTACCTGGATCTCTTCCGTGGAAATCTGAGTAGCAGTCAGGCTTAAGGGAACAGGAGTAGGAGTCGCGGTAGGCGCGGGTGTTGCCGTAGGCAGCGGTGTCGCGGTAGGCGCGGGCGTCGCTGTAGGCACAGGTGTCGCAGTAGGCGCGGGCGTAGGAGTGGAAGTAGGCGCCGCGGCAGCCGTAGGCTCGGGAGTCAGTTCTCCCGAAGTAACATACTTCTTCCCCGGCTCTATTGTTCTTTTAGAACCATCTGCTTCCTTTACGGTAGCTTTCTTGGATGTGCTGTTGGTAAACACAGCGACGACACCTGCTGCTTTTAAGGTTAAAGATGACCCTTCCGCTCCGGCTTCGGCGATAAAGGTTGCGTCATCCTCCAGCACGCATTTAACCGGAACTGTCGATATTATTCTGGTCCCTCCGGCTTTTTTGTGTACGTATGCAGAGATCTTTGACGAAGAATTGCCCTCAATATTTATTCCGGAAATCTGATCAACATACAGCTTCTTAATAGTTCCGTTCTGCTGGATATCTGCAGTCGTCTGGGATCTGAGTCTTAACTTGGGAATGGTTCCCGCGTTGGTAACAGTTACTGAAGCGCTCTTTTTGTTGAGCGTCAGGCTTTTTACCGAAGCATCCTTTGTAAGCTCGATCCTGACCTGGCTGTCGACAACTGTTATATTATTTCCTTTTGCTTTTTCGATATATTTATCGGCATCCTTTATCGTGATCTTCTTGAAGGCAGCTTCATTTTCAACGGTCAGATTGGGCGATTTAACGTACAGTGAAACCTTGGGGTAGCTGCCGGCCGGTATCGCTAAGGTGGCTGCCTCATATTTTTCAATGGTTATCTTTGTGTACTTACCGCCTGAAAGCGCTTCTGTCAGTTCCTTCTGCGTCTTGACAGTTTTGGACGACGCCGCGAAAGCTGGACTTACCGAAGCGGTCATGACCAGAACCATCAGAACAGCAATAATCCGGGTTAGTTTTTTCATTTTCCTTACATTCCTTTCATTAATTTTTCAAAATAAGTTACTGTCGCTATAGTTAACCGATAATCCCTCTGATCACCAGTTCATTGAGGAAAGTAACGACCACCAGAAACAGGATAGCAATTATAAGAGGTGCCGTAATGAGCTTTCCCTGCTTATGGTTATTTGTAAATATCCCCTTAACATGCTCCCATCTGCCGCAACGCTTCGCGATCAGCCTGAAAAGGAAAAAGGCAAGCGCTCCTCCCACGGAAGCCGGTATCAACGCTCCGGCTATGGAATAGAGCACCTCTACCGTACTCAGATTCTGTCCGTTTCCCATAAACGACTCTACTGTCAGGTTATCTGTTCCCGTCAGATTCCTGAGCATCTCAAGCGTCATAGTGTCGCCTGCGGCTTCGGCTTCTTCGATCAGTTGCTGTAAATAATTCACAGCTTTAGGTATCAGATAAATGAGCACCGTAGAAAACGAATTTATAAGACCATGCACTATCATGGAAGCAAAGATTGAGTCTGTCGCTTCTACCAGAAGAGCAAAAACAATTCCCAGTGCAATGGCATAAGAAATCTGATTCAGATTAGCATGAAGCAGGCCAAACAAAATCCCGCTCATGAATATAGCTCCCAGCGGATTAACCTCACGGTATGTATTGTAAAATACTCCACGGTACGTCATTTCCTCGCAAAAAGCCGGAATGATCGCAACTATCAGCAACCCGGCAGCAAGCGGGAGCTCATCTGTTATGCCCAATACCATGCCTGAAATGGCGTTTTTCGAGTACAGCAGCGAAACCGTGCTCAAAAACATCATAACCGGAAAAACGCATATATAAAACAAAAAGCATAATAGCAGGTTCGATATCTTTATCTTTTTAAACCTGCATATGGCAGCCGATTTTTTGAAACATATCAGATAAACTACTACCGGCAAAACAAACAGTATCTGCGAAATCAGCAGTCTGGCGCCATAAGAACTTATAAATGAAAGCAGACCGGTCAGCCCCAGCAGCTCCGGAACGGTTGCCAGTATCAGAAAAGTGATATTTACGGCTTTAACATCCTTTTGTTTTCTTTCGGCAACAGTATCAAAACTGTCGTAACAGGCCGCGTTTCCATCTTCCATACGCATCCACCTCCCTCAGATCAAAACAATATTATTCTACATCAATGTCAAAATAAAGGCAAATATTTCTATGAAAATTGTCAATACTGTGTTATACTCAAGTTACATTTCAAAGTTACGTCAACGAAAGGAACCGTTTATGATACAACTTGGCAAACAGCAAAATCTTAAGGTTCTCCGTTTTAGTTCTGTCGGTGCCTATATCGGCGAGGAACGCGATCCGCTTTCAGTCTTTGCCGGTACTTCTCAGGCTAATGCTTCAAGTCTCACCGATATTACCGAAGTCCTCCTTCCCAACAATGAACTGGGAGAAAAGAAACCGGCTGTCTCGGATACTGTGCGTGCCTTTGTGTATCTTGACTCGGAAGACAGGCCTGTCGCAACGCTTAAACAACCCATGATCACCGTAGGCGCCATAGCGCGGCTCACGGTCAGGGAAGTCAACCGCGTAGGAGCTTTCCTTGACTGGGGATTACCTAAGGATCTGCTGCTTCCCTACAAAGAGCAGACCAGAAAGGTGTCGACAGGTGAAAATGTTCTGGTCAGCCTGTACGTTGATAAATCCCACAGACTCTGTGCCACCATGAATATATATAAGCTTCTTCGTACGGACAGTGAATACAGAGTTTCCGATCAGGTTATCGGAACAGTTTATCAGCTGATAGATAATTTCGGAGCTTATGTTGCGGTCGATGATATTTTTTCCGGCATGATCCCCAAACGGGAACTGGTTTCCGCTGTAAAGCCCGGTGACATAATGAAACTGAGAGTTACAAAAGTCCAGCCTGACGGCAAACTTGAGCTCAGCATGCGAGAGCCGGGATATCGCCAGCTCTTCATTGACGCGGATCTGATCATGAATGAGCTGAAAAAAACCGCCGATGGTTTTCTTCCATATCATGACAAAAGCAGCTCAGATGAATTAAAATCCAGATTTAACATGTCTAAAAATTCTTTTAAGCGAGCCTGTGGACACCTGTTAAAGGAGGGTAGGATCGAAATCCTCGACAATGGAATCAGGATTAAATAAAATAAAAATTATGGCGTGATTTAATTCACGCCATTATCATGGTATTCTTTTTTGCATAATAACCAATTTGTAGCATAATCTTAAAATCAATCCGAGAGTTCCTCTGCCAACACACTTAACAGCTGTTCTCCTTCCAGAGGCTTGGCAATAAGGTGTTTGAGGCCTATACCCTGGATCTCCTCAATGGTATCCTGATCACACAGTGAGCTGAGCATAATGATCTTCTGATCGGGATTGTTTTTCAATATTTCCACAGCTGCCTCTATGCCGTCTATGCCGGGCATAATGATATCCATGGTAATGATATCGGGTTTAAGCTCTGCTGCCATGGCAATACCGGTTTCACCGTTCTTGGCATGACCTATAACCTTGTAACCGTTATCAGAAACAATATCCGAAATTTCCTTAGCAATAAATGGCGAATCATCCACAATAAGTATTGTTTTCATTCTATACCTCCATAGTCCGGCAGGACATCATATTTCATAGTAATCTGCATTCCTTGGTCATCAGCTGCAAATCCAACTTCCACCTGATTTTTGTAAAACGATTCGGCTGTCTCCTGATACATACCTTTAAGTACTACCGGGATCACAAATCTTGACGGACGTCCGGTTTTTTTATTTATAGCCGAGATAAACCTTCCAAAGAAAATATTAACATACTCACGGAAATATGCCTCCCTGTCCTCACTTGACAGTTCCATCCCTCTGCTCATCCCGTCTACTATCTTTTTAACGAATCCGAGAGGCAGCGTCATTATCGCTTTTGACATAAAATTGCCTCTGGACATGACCACGACCGAGATGGGGTTGTCAATACTGATGGGCTTTGAGTCCGCATTTTTCAAGGATATTCCGGACACCTGCTCAGTAACCGACGGGCATACGGTTTTGATAATATCCTCCACGATCAAATCATTTATTTCGATATCAATCAGCCTCCCTCAGTTATCAAGGAATCTCATCTTAGCGGAAGTATCCTTCTTTCTCGTTTCCTCAACCGGCTTGGGTTTATTCTGGGCAACTATATTGTTCAAGTCATTCTGCACCTTTGATTTGCAGTTAGCGCAGAACCTGCCTGTAAGGATATTGGCTCCGCATGACTCACATTCAAGACCAACGCCCGAACCTTCAGCAAATGACAGACGTTCTTCCCTTACCCATTGCTTGATTATTTTTACCGATACTTCCGTAGCATCTGAAACCATCGTGATATTTGCTCCCGGATTGTCGCGGATATACTCCTTTACAACCTGAAATTTCTCTTCAAGCACATTCATACATGTAGGACACAGAGGGGTAGACCTCCCCAGATAATTATACAGTTTTCCGCAGTTTCTGCATGACCTCACTTCCATAACAACTTCTCCTTTCGTTAGTCAATGATCTATATATTTTAGTATCCGCCACCTATACTGATACTTAATACTCCCACTTTTCTGACACCGGCGTTTAGTAATGCCAGCGTGCAGCCTTCCATAGTAGCACCGGTTGTAAAAATATCATCAACCAGCATGACCCTGTCCATCTTTGACCGGATGTCTTCAGGTGAATATTTTTCGGAATCGCAGGTAAACGCAGTAGCCAGATTCGCTGCCCTGTCAGCTCCGTCAAGTGTCTTTTGCGCCGTCGTCTTGCGTATTCTGATCAGAAAATCCGAAATAACCGGAATATGCAACCGCTCTCCGATCCCTTCCGCCAGCAGCTGAGACTGGTTATAACCTCTGCTCTTAAGCTTGCTCTTATGAATGGGAACAGGTATCAGCGCATCCGGAGCGAATCTCATGATCTCATTTGAACATCTTTCTACTGTTTCCTCAACAAAGAAATCACAGTTTTCTTTCCAGCCGTTAAATTTGAAATCACTCATGGCGCGCCTCATGCAGCCGTTATATTCAAAAACGGCAATCCCGTAACTGAAGCTTCGATTCCGTGACGCACATTCGCTGCACAGCTCATCACTATCGCTGAAGACATGCCTGCCGCATTTGTAACAGGTCGGCTGCCCTACAGGTCTGAATTTCCCGATGCATTCTGTACAAGTCCGCATATCAGGCGCTATAACACCTCCGCATCCGGGACATCTGCGTGGATACAATGCTCTTATTACTTCACGAATCAAGATACTCCAATCCGGTGTTTCACACCTGTAAATTCATTTTAACACATTATGATTTTTTTTGCACTTCTTTTTTTCTATAATTCAACAATCCTTGCTTTAAGACCTGAATATCTCTTTTGCTCTCCGATATTCTTTATCATGGAGCTTATGATCTCATCCGTACCTATCAGCATCACGCATTTTCTGGCTCTGGTCACGGCGGTATACAGGATATTCCTGCTAAACAGCATCGATGGCCCTGACAGTAAAGGAATAACTACCG
The DNA here is from genome assembly GCA_024698555.1 of Lachnospiraceae bacterium. GTDB lineage: Bacteria > Bacillota > Clostridia > Lachnospirales > Lachnospiraceae > RUG11977. Next base: position 10,583 of record JAILRI010000250.1, on the reverse strand, counting down.
CAGGATATTCACTGCCCTGTGACTTATGAACCGTAACCGCGTACGCCAGCTCCAGCTCGTCCAGATTCTGGAAGGGATAATCCACTCGCCGGTCATCATCAAACATTACTTCCATTGTTGATGAAAAAGTATTAACGGCAGTTATCACTCCGCTGTCTCCGTTGAAAACCCCGCTTCCGCTGTCCGCCAGAAAACCTCTTTTACTCCTTACTTCCCATTCCAGCTGATAGTTGTTCCTGATCTGCATTACCTTATCACCTTCACGGAAAACGGTATCTCTGTATTCCTTTTCTCTTTTTGCCTTAGATGCGGGGTTCAATGTTTCCTGCAGAGCATTGTTAAGGTTTTCAACGCCAAGATCTCCTTTTCTCATCGGCGTCAGCACCTGAATATCAAAGGGTTTGGCTCCGATATACCGTGGCAGCCGGTCTCCCACCATGGAAATAGTCTCCTGGATGATCTTTTGGGCATTATCCCGTCTGAGCAGAAAAAAGTCCTTACTTTTATTATTCAGAATAAGCTGCTCACCGGCATTTATCCTGTGTGCATTTACGATGATATCACTGGCAAAATCCTGCCGGAATATGGTATTCAGGGTAGTTACGCTAAACGCGCCGGAATTGATTATATCCTTCAGCACATTGCCCGGTCCGACACTGGGCAGCTGATTAACATCTCCCACCAGTATCAGCCGGGTTCCTACACTTACAGCCTTCAGTAAAGCATTCATGAGAGATATATCCACCATGGACATCTCATCAATGATCACCACATCTGCTTCCAGCGGATTATCGGCGTTTCTTTCGAATACAAATCCGGAATTCCTGCTCTGATCCATGTTTTCACCGCTGACTTTAAGTTCCAGCAGCCGGTGGATAGTAGAGGCCTCTCTGCCCGTCGTTTCATATATTCTTTTCGCGGCTCTTCCCGTAGGAGCTGCCAGCAGTATGTCAAGCCCCAGATCTTCGAAAAAACGGATGATGGCATTGATCGTGGTTGTCTTACCTGTTCCGGGCCCTCCCGTCAAAATAAAAACACCGCTGACAGCTGCCTGAGTTACCGCCTTCTTCTGCAGTTCGTCAAGCTTCAGACCCAGTTCCTTTTCAACTGAAGCTATCCTTTGGGCAATATCGTTTATGCCGGTATGATCATATGCGGCCAGATCCTTAAGTATCCTGGCAACATTAAACTCCATAAAGAAGAATGCGGAAAGATAGATACATTTTCCGCCTTCCTCGTCAAAATTCATGATCAGTTTTTTCTCTACCAGCAGACGATCCACCTGATTGGAAACTTCTTCACTGCTTACACCGAGTATATTTGCCGATCTGCTGATCAATTCATCATACGGAAGGTATGTATGTCCGCCGGATGTGCTTTCTGAAAGTGTATAAGCTACGCCGGCTCTGATGCGGTATTCGGAATTGGCTGATATACCTGCTCTGGAAGCTATGGAATCAGCTGTCTTAAACCCGATCCCACTGATCTTTTCTGCTAAAATATATGGATTGTCCTGAATGATATTGTACATATCCGGACCGAATTGTTTATAGATCTTGATGGCCAGATTGCCAGAAATGCCGTATTGCTGCAGGAACATCATGCTCCTGCGCTGTCCTCTTAAGTCTTCAAACTGCGTAGCGATACTGAAGGCTATCCTTTCACTGATCCCTTTTATGGAAACCAGCTTTTCAGGTTCCTCCTCGATCACCCTGAAAGTATCATCCCCAAAAGCTTTTATGATCCTTGCGGCCAGTGATTTACCTATTCCCTTTATAGCTCCCGATCCAAGGTATAATTCCATGGATGCGGCATCTTCCGGTTCCGTTGCCCGGTAACTCTTTACAGACAGCTGTTCGCCGTACATGGGATGCCGGACCATTTCGCCTTCCATTTCCAGATAATCCCCTTCAACTACAGATGCAAATGACCCAACACAGGTCATTTGATCTTTCTGGCCGGGAACTGACACAGTCAGCACGGTAAAACCGTTATCTTCATTACGGAAGCTGATGCTTTCCACACTCCCCTTTATCGTCATCAAAAAAACCTCATACCTGCAAGATCTTACTTTCTGCCATTTCCATAATCTCTCTTCATGGCATCATACAGCTGCTGAGCCAACCCAAGCTCGCCGTTCTGAGCGATGTCATCGGCATACGCCTCGTAGAGCTTATCTTTGAAGAGCGTCATGTACTGGTTCTCCTTCTCGGAGGAAGGCGCCACAGCGTCCTTGACACGGCTCATTACCTGCGAAACAAAATATGCTTCAAAGCTTTTGCAGGCTTCCATAAGTTCTTCGTCGGAGGCATTTTTGTCAAGGGATTTAAGCGCTCCCTCTATGTTTGAAGCCCTGCTGTTGCCGGATCCCGAAGCGTTCAAACGCGACATGACGGAATTCATGGTATAGTCGTTGTTTATTTCCATAATGGGTTCCTTTCCGCCAAAAAATGGCGTAATTCTTCCTTTTTCCGATCCACTCAACCCCAAGAATTTCGCCGTGACACTTTGGCGAAATTTCTGAGGTCGCGCGGCGTTCGCCGCTCGACTTTTTCCGATTCACTCAACCCCAAGAATTCCGCCAAAAAACGGCGTAATTCTTGGGGTCGCGCGGCGTTCGCCGCTCGACCCTCATCATGCATATCAGCCGCTGTTCAAGCCGTTGGCTTGACAGCGGCTATTATGCATGATGGGTTGAGTGGCTCACTTATGATCGGAGGTTGTTGGCTTGCTGGAGCATTTCGTCAGAAGCCGTGATGACCTTTGAATTCATTTCATAAGCACGCTGCGTCACGATCATATTGACTATTTCATCCACAGTCTGTACATTGGAGCCTTCCAGATAATGTGAATGTACTTTGCTGGTAACCAGTGCCGGATCCTCGCTCTCAAGACGGGGCGCGCCTGAATTGTCCGATTCCTTGAACAGAGTGCCGCTCACCTTGGTCAGCCCTGCCGGGTTATTAAACTGCGCAAGGCTTATCTGAATCCCCATGTACTGCATAGCCCCAACTTCATCGGGATACATGAAATTGCCGTACTCGTCCGTAGTTATCTGATTAATATCATATTCCTCAGGATTGAAGCTGATCACATTTCCATCGGTCCCCAGTACCCCGAAACCTTCAGCGTTGGCCAGAGTCACTCCCTGTTCGCTGATCATGAGATTAAATGAACCGTTCCTGGTATACCCTATGCTTCCGTCCTGCGTTACTACCCGGTAAAAGCCGTTGCCTTCCACCGCAAAATCAAATTCGTTTCCTGTCTCGGTCATGATACCCTGAGTAAACCTGGAGGTAAGACCGGTCACTCTGGTTCCCAGACCCACCTGAGCGATCAGTGGCTTGGGATCTCCATTTGCGTCAGTCTGCTTTCTCTGCAGCTTTTGATACAAAAGTGAGGAAAATTCCGTGGTCTGCTTTTTAAAGCCGGTAGTATTAACATTTGCCAGATTATTGGCTATATTATCGAGGCTTACCTGCTGGGCGATCATGCCCGAGGCTCCTGTCCATAATGATCTAAGCATATCCCGTTAACCTCCCGTCAAATCAAACCTTGCCAAGCGAAGATACCGCCAGCTCCATGGTGGAATCCACTGACCTTATCACCTTTTGTCCCGCTTCATATGCGCGGGTGATCGCGATCAGATTGACCATTTCATTTACGACCTGGACATTGGATTGTTCAGTGTATCCCTGACGTACCAGACCGGTCACCTCTTTTTCGGTAGCTCCATTGGTAGGAAGCCAGTATGTTTCTCCGAACTTTTTCAGATAATCGTAGTTCTCGTAGTCCTTTATCAGCAATCTGTCCGTTTCCTGGCCGTCCTCGTAAACGCGTCCGTCCACATCTATAACGACCTCATGCGTGTCTACGGAAACCTGGGCATCTCCTGCCTCGGACTGCACGTGATTACCTTCGGAATCTACTATATACCCATCCTTGGTAACGTGAAAATCACCGGCTCTGGTCACTACCTGAAAAGTCTCGCCATTGGTCTTCGTATAATTCACTACAAAAAACCCGTCCCCATCCATAGCCAGATCGTACGGGTCCTGAGTCTCACGCAAAGACCCCTGCGAATAATCGGTATATGCCTCTCCAATCTTCACACCGAGTCTCATTGTGCCTATTTCTCGCTTCTTCCAGCCTTCGGAGCCGTCACGGATCTTAATGGTCAGAACCTTGTCAAAGCTCTGGCTGGAAGCGCCTTCCTTCTTAAAACCAACAGTAGCCGAATTAGCCATATTGTTGGATATGACATCCAGCCGCTGTTGCTCGTTATACATACCTGTCCATGCAGTATAAAGACTTCTAAGCATCCGGTAAATCCTCCATCTTTACTGCATCCCTGCTTATTGTCTGTCGCGTCCCTGCGAATCAGCCTTTGTGATTGCTCAGCTGCTCCACATACTTGCCGGTGCCTATAGCTACAGCAGTCATGGGATCCTCAGCCGTCGCGGTCATGATTCCGGTCTTCTCCTCGATCAGCGCGTCAAGCCCGTAAAGAAGGCATCCGCCTCCGGTAAGGACTATGCCTCTGTCTGCGATATCCGCAGCCAGTTCGGGAGGAGTTTTTTCCAAAACACTGTGAATAGCCTCAACTATCTGAGAAGTTGTAACCTTCAGCGCGTCTTCGGTTTCTTCGGAAGAAACCGAAATGGTTTTGGGAAGGCCGGTAACCAGATTTCGTCCGCGGACATCCATGGAAATGCTTTCAGGCCTGCGATATGCGCTGCCTATACGTATCTTGATATCTTCAGCTGTTCTCTCTCCGATCAGCAGATTGTGCTTCTGACGCATATAACGAACCAAGGCCTCATCAAAATCATCACCCGCGATCTTTATGGAAGTGCTCACAACGGTTCCGCCCAGCGAGATCACAGCGATATCCGTTGTTCCGCCGCCTATATCCACGATCATATTACCGCAGGGTCTGGTAATGTCAATACCGGCACCTATCGCTGCCGCAATAGGCTCCTCGATGATAGCCACTTCCTTTGCTCCTGCCTGATATGTCGCATCCTCAACAGCTTTCTTCTCAACCTCGGTAACGCCGCTCGGAACACATACGCAGATGATCCTGCGTCCCCTTCCGAAATGCTTCTTTCCGATAGCCTTTGAAATAAAGTATTTGAGCATCTTCTCTGTAACGGTATAGTCCGAGATAACTCCCTGACGGAGCGGGCGCACGGCTACGATATTACCCGGTGTACGGCCCAGCATCAGCCTTGCTTCCTCTCCTATCGCTTTAATCTTGTTAGTCTCACGGTCAAATGCCACAACCGATGGTTCCTTTAAGACCACACCCTTACCCTGAATATATACAAGAACGCTTGCAGTTCCCAGATCAATTCCGATTCCGTTTCCCATCATGATGAAACAATCTCCTTTCACAATAACTCACGTTATATTATATACATACTTTTGCTGTTTTTCAAAGGAAATTTATCGGAAAATCAAAAAAACTGTCCGCATAGTTTATATCGGACAGTTTTCTGAAAATATTAACGCTCCGACTTCCTTTTGACAACTCAGGTAATGATAGCACCTTTTCATTGCCGTGGCAACAATAACTTGTCATGAAGATGAAACCGGCCTTAGTTCGAGCACCCGATCAGCTAAAGCAAGCGCTTCCTCGGTATGCGCGCTCATGATCACAGGAATATCAAGCTTCCTGATAAGAGGCATCAGCTCTCTGATCCTTGCCGGATCAACACCGGCAAAGGGTTCATCGAGAATTACCAGTTTTTTCCCCTTTGAAAAGCATAATGTTCTGGCCAGGGCCAGTCTTCTTCGCATTCCTCCCGATAGTTTATCAGGAAGCGTTTTTTCTTCTCCCTTAAGCCCCACTGTTTCCAGCCACCGGGACGCGTCACAATCCGGAACTGCTATCTTCAGCTGTTTCGCGGCTGTAACACCGGGCAGCAGCCTGTCTTCCTGAAACATGAAGGCGATTTCTTCAGACGGAGGCGCTTCGATCTGTCCGCAGTCCGCCTTTTCCAAACCGGCGATCATCCGCAGCAGTGTCGTCTTGCCGCAGCCCGAAGCCCCGGAAACGGCTGTTATACCTTCTGCCGGTATAACGAGATCCAGGCTGTCAAAAATCTTTTTCTCCCCGTATGAAAATGACAGTCCGCTAATCTTAACAGAATTTTCCATATTCATTGTTTTTCAGCCTGCTTTTTCGAGTTTTGACGTGAACCGTCGGATGTAAGTATCTTTCTGACTCCATTTTCAAAAATGACTGACATCAGCACTACCATAATGGTCCAGGCAAATAAAGAAGGCGTTTCCAGATAAAGCTTGGAATTATATATCCATGTGCCTACGGCCAGTTTTGGTAAACACAGTACCTCTGCAGCGATCCCTGATTTCCACGCCAGTCCTATGGAATTGGACGTTCCTGACAATAACTGTGGGCGTATCGAAGGAAAATAAATATATCTCCACGTGGTAAATGTGTTGAAAGAGTACATCCTCGCCATTTCCAGCAGCCTGACATCGGCGGAATCGATCCCTGTGCGCACGCTCTCCCATATCATGGGTATCACTACCAGACAGGATACCGCTATGGGTACTTTCCCCGTCTTTATCCATAACAGGATCAGAATGATAAAGCTGGCGACCGGCGTCGCCCGTACTATCCTGACTACCGGTGAAATAACGGCATCCGCTATCCTGCTGCATTTAGTGACCACTGCCAGGATACAGCCTATACATATTCCCGCGGCGCTTCCGGCGATTATCCTCAGCAGGCTCATACCTGCACTTTTCCAGAACACGGCTGTGCAGGCAAGCTCCAGCAGTCTTTTTACTACTTCGCCCGGAAAAGGGATCAGGAGGCTTTTATTGACCGCCATCGCCGCCGCCTGCCACACAAGCAGCCAGAACACAAGCGGCAGCATGATCCGGATGACCGGATGCAGTTTTTTCCTGTCTGCCGGCATAAAAGCCTCCTTTCCCGATTGGTTTGTACGTAGAAGTATTAAAAAACAAAACTATTAAAATCCCCACTTCGCATCGAGAACCGGCAAGCCGGTTCCAGCCGCAAGTCGCAAAAAAATGACCTTTTACCTTTACTTCAGATAGAAGTCGTCTCCGGGAAGCGCTCCGCCGATCGACTGAGGATTGGCATCAAACAGCACCTGATAGTAGGGCTCAATGGTCGTACGAACCTCGTCTCCCGTGATACAGCACAGATTGCAGTCAGGGATCGCCTTTGTCGCAACAGGTGCCTTGGCTACAACCCCATAAGCCTCACAAAGTTCTCCCGCATGCTTGGGATCCGCCTTCACGCCATCTATAGAAGCGGCATATTCTGTAAGGAATGCTGAAACCGCCTCGGGATGTGCATCGGCAAATTCGGCTCTGATAGCGATGCAGCCCATGGTCAGCTGTCCGGCTGCACCGGATCTGTTCCACTCCTCTGTCATATTGAGAGCATTCCTGACATCCTGGTTCTGTATCAGGACACTGGTCACAGCGGGTACAGGCAGCATGCACAGGCTGTATTCTCCCGAAGCCATCCCTGCAACTATCTGATCCGCCGCCGCGAACTCAATATGAACATCCGCGTCGCTTCCGTCGGTACTGTAGCTCAGACCTGCTTTTGTGATCAGGTATTCCAGAACATATTCGGGATTTGCTCCCTGTCCTGCGGAATATATGGTCTTGCCTGCCAGGTCGGCAATACTGTTTACCGAGTCACCGTTTTCAAGTATATACAGAACTCCGTAGGTATTAAGCGCGCAGATCCTTATGCCGCCGGAAGTTTTATTGTACAGGTTCGATGCTACATTGGTAGCGATAGCCGCGATATCATACTCTCCGCTTGTCAGGCCGGCAACTATCTGGTCATTGGCGGCAACCACAGAGAAATTATAATTATTTACGGTTTCCCCCGCGTCATTGGCCTCCATGAGACCAACTGCCCCGATTCCTGTAGGTCCGGCCAGTACCGCGATATTGATATCAGTCCCCACCGGTGCGGGTTCATCGGTAACCGCCGGCTCTTCCGTAACCGCCGGTTCTTCGGTTGCGGCAGGCTCTTTGGTTGCGGCAGGCTCTTTGGTCGCTTCAGGCTTTTCCTCCACTGCAGGTTCATTGTCCGCTTTTTTCTCCGTATTGGTGTTTTCCACTGCCTTAGTAGGCTCTGCAGTCTTTTCACTCTCTTTTTTAGCGCATCCGGCCATACCCAGGATCATGACCAGTGCCATCAAAATCACCATTATTTTTCTTAATCTCTTCATTTTATTTTCTCCTTCTGTTTGCGAATTAAATAACCGTACCCTGAGCCTTGTCTAAGGCATCTGCCCGATAGACGTTCGCGCCGGGACGGTAAGACCTTCAGTCTTCGCGTGTGATCACGTTAGAATAAACTGTCTTGCATGAAACGCCCGACAGCTTTCCGAGCTTGCCCGATATGGCGCTTACTATATCCTGGGGCGCGTCTACCGCTACACTTATAATGCTTATGGATCTTTTCCGGTAAGGCACTCCCATACGGCCGATCACGTAATCGGCGATATCATGAAGCAATGCATTGACCTCACCCGCGATATCCGGATTTTCAACTATGATAGACATAACGGCAACCCGGGTCTCTTTATTTGCGTTTACATCCTTCCCTTTTTCCATTCTGCTCCTTTCCCTCTGGCCTGTTTGCAAGGCAGTTTATCGATCGAGCCCTCAGTCCGGAAGCAAGCTTCTCAGAGCTGCAGATCAGTTCTGGTGAGGGCATTCGCTTATCGTACAATCGAGTAGGCTGACTCCTACTCGATCCGATGGGTCATCTCGAAAGCAGAGCTTTCTCGATGACCGTTCACTCAGCCCTCAGTCTGCAAGCAAGCTTGCACTGAGGGCATTCGCTTATCGCACAAAAAGCCCTCCGCATACACGGAGGGCGCAAAAAGCAAACATTTGTTAAATAAGCTTCTTCCTGCTCGGGATTCCCTTGCCGTCAGAGACGGTCTAAAGTATATATCTTTCCTACGTAAAATACAAGTGAAATATTAATTAAAATCGGTTTATATAATTTTTATACTGGTTACACGAAAATACATCTTTTGTATAATTTTGACGGTTGCGTTTTTTACCCGGTACGTGTATAACACTTGTAAAATACATGATAATATGACGGTATGGTTAAAACCATTAAACATTTTACAGTGAATGACAAAGTATATCTGTCTTTCTCTGTAGCAGTAGTAAAAGGACGAAGATAATATGAGATCACAGAAATCAGCTGTACTAAACATGACTGAAGGAAGCGCGATATCCCTTCTGATCAAATTTTCCATCCCGATGCTGATCGGAAACCTGTTCCAGCAGGTCTATAATCTGGTAGACTCCGTAATAGTCGGGCAGTTTGTAGGCGCAGATGCCTTAGCCGCAGTCGGAGCCACCAACTCGCTGACGTTTCTCTTTTTTGCCTTGTGTAACGGTATAGGCAACGGCGGAGGGATCATTACCTCCCAATTTTTCGGAAAAGGCAGTCGCGAAGAGGTAAAAAGCTGTATCGCGAATACGGCCTATATCATGCTCGTAGTTCCCCTTACTGTCGGAATCACCGCGTTTTTCCTTTCAAAGCCGTTACTTTTGCTGTTAGATACTCCGGAGCAGATACTGGCAGACTCCCTTTCCTATTTCAGAGTTATGTGTGTGAGCATCATTTTTGTCTCGCTTTATAATTTTTCCTCATCCATGCTGCGCGCTCTGGGTGATTCCAGAACACCGCTGTATTTCCTGATATTCTCCTGTTTTCTGAACGCGGGACTGGATATCCTGTTCGTCTGTGTGATACATACCGGTGTCAAGGGAGCCGCCATCGCCACAGCCATAGCGCAGTTTGTCTCCGGCATGGCCTGCCTCGTATACGCCGTAATGAAAAATGAATATTTCAAAATGTCCCGGGAGGATCTGAAATTCAACAAAAATATCACCATTCGCGTAATAAAGCTCGGAGTTCCGCTTTCTCTGCAATTTGCGCTGATCGCGATCTCTTGTATGGCATTGCAGAAGGTAGTCAATTCCTATGGAAAAACTGCGGTAGCCGCATTTACCGCCACCAGCAGGGTAGAGCAGATCATTCATCAGCCTTACCAGACCCTGGGCGCAGCCTTATCCACATTTACCGGTCAAAACTACGGTGCCCGCAAGATGGACAGAGTAAACGCCGGCTACAGAAAAGGACTTCTGCTCATGTTCGTCTTCTCATGCCTCATGTTGCCTGTCATGCAGCTGCTGAGCAACAATATCGTTTCGATATTTGTCAGCGATGCGGATGTCATTGCCATGGGCGGAACGGCTCTCAAGATCACCAGCTGGTTTTACGTGATGCTTGGAACGATCTATGTGATCCGTGGTGTATTGAACGGCCTGGGAGATTCACTGTTTGCGCTGCTTAACGGCATAGTGGAGGTTTTCGGCCGGTTTACGGTGCCGATCATGCTTACAGGAATCGCTTCCATCGGCCTTTGGGGAATCTGGTGGTCAGTAGGCGTTGTATGGTCTATCAGCGGCATTACCGCCTGGAGAAGATACAGAGTATATAAGAAGGAGCTGGGCATCCCCGACTACAG
>JAILRI010000220.1 GCA_024698555.1 Lachnospiraceae bacterium | reverse complement strand
TATGGCAAAACGGAAGGAAGGCCAGCATCCTGAACTGCCCCTTCCAGAATCTTGATATATCTTTGCAATGTTTTAACACATACCCACTGTTCAGTATCTGCGCGCAAATCTGACTTCCGGTATAGGAATACAGTACCGGCTCCCCGGTAGTTGCCGAAGTGGAGAGGATGATCTCATCTCCCCAGCCCGATTCCGGTTCATTTTCGACCGGTTTCGAAGGTGCTTCCTTCTCAAGCACGGAAACGGGAATATTCGTACAATCCGGTGCCTTTCTGTCACCGAGGATGAGCCTGCATCCGCTGTTGCGCATACATCCGGCAAGCATCGTATAGGTCATGTCCTCCGACAGCGGCATCACCCTGCCGCCCGCCATCAGCACGGCCCAGAAGCATTCTACCCAAAGGGGTGAATTCTTCATGATAAGCGCTACTATCGTATCCTGAGTGATATGTTCCTTCAAAATGCCGCATATCCTCAGTATCTCTCTTCTGCAGCCGCTATAACTTATCTTGTGTATCACGCTTCCCGCGCTGTATTCAAAAGCTGTCTCGTCCGAAAATGCAAATGCATGTCCGTATACAGTCCGCATGGTATGCTCTTCGGATTCAAGATCCAGCAGTATCTTCTCATAGAATTTCATTGATGATGCTCATCCTTTCAGATAATGTCAGGATTTCATCACGTTAATGTCACGAAACCATTAAATATTATATTATCACAACGGTTATTACAATTCAATAGAAAAGGAAAGCATTGCATTTGTCGTATACATATGCTAACATTTTTTCATTAAGACCGCCATGATTGAGAGGTTTATATGATCACAGTAAAAGAAGTCAAAACGAAAAAAGAGCAGCGCGAATTTGTCCGTTTTCCGCTTCGTTTGTATAAAGGAAACAAGTATTATGTACCCATGCTGTACGGCGGGGAATTCGATATCTTCAAGCCTGTCTTTCCCTTCAACAAGATCTGCGATACCATATGTTTTCTTGCCCGGCGCGACGGAGAGGTCGTCGGCCGCATTCACGGTATCATTCAGCATGACGCGAATAAAAAATGGGGGCAGAAACAGGTCCGCTTTACCCGTTTCGACTCCGTTGACGACCGTGAAGTATCGGATGCCCTGTTCGAAGCTGTGGAAAAATGGGCTGCCAGATTCGGCATGAAAGAGTTTGTAGGACCTCTCGGATTCTGTGATTTTGAACGCGAAGGCCTGCTCATCGAAGGTTTTGAAGAACCCCAGACTTACGAAGAACAATACAATTATCCCTATTATCAAAAACTGATCGAGGGTTACGGTTTTGACAAAGATGTGGACTGGCTCGAATTTCAGCTGTCCGCCTCGGAAGAAACCGAAGATAAGCTGTTCAAGCTCAGCAACAAGCTGCTTGACCGCTTCGGGCTGACCGCCATACAGGCCAAAAGCATCCCCGAGCTGATCGACAAATATGTTTACGATCTTCTCCGGATCATCGAAGATGCCTACTCCGGGCTGTACGGTACCGTACCGCTGAATAAGGAGACGATCGAATACTATATAAAGGATTTCAGGACCCTTGTCCGTCCTCAGGACGTTATCACACTGTATGACAAGGATAACAGGATCGTTGCCGGCGGAATGATGTTTCCTTCCATTTCCGACGCTGTGCGCCTGTCGCAGGGGCATATCACACCGGCTTTCCTGCTCCGTTTCCTGCGTGACAAGAAGCACCCGAAGGTAATGGATCTCGGTCTGATCGGGGTTGCTCCCGAATACGAATCAAAAGGCATAGTCGCGATCGTTATCGGCATACTCATAGACAGGCTTCGCCACGGCGGGGTCGAACATATGGAAACAAACCTGATCCTTGAAGACAACCTCAAGATGCAGAACCTGCTCAAACACTTTAACAAAAGGCAGAACAAGCGCAGAAGATGTTTCAAAAAGCGTATAGAGAAATGAAAAACAGACGTTACCTTTTACTGCTCCTGTATTGGCCGTTCTTTCTGATCACCTTTTTTCTTGTGGAAAGGATAGCCTACAACAACGGATATACCGTGATCCATTGCGTACTCGATGACAGGATCCCTTTTTGCGAGTACTTTATTATTCCCTATGTCATCTGGTATCCGTTCTGGGTGCTCATGCTCCTTTATGCACTCATCCGGGAAGTCCCGGTATTTATCCGTTTCAGCAAATATCTGATGATCACCCTTACGATATCCCTGATCATCTATATCGTCTGGCCGACCGGGCAGGATATGTGGCCCGCCGAATTTCCAAGGAACAATTTTTTCACCTGGCTGACCGGACTGATCTACAAAGCGGATACCAATACCAACGTTTGTCCGTCCGAACATGTCTCGACCGCATTCGGGACGGTTTTTGCGGCAATGAGTTCAAAACGCTTCTCAGGCAGGAAATGGATGATCTTCTTCTGGGCGGAAGCGATCCTTGTAGCTTTATCGGTTGCATTTATCAAGCAGCATTCCGTACTTGACGTTGCAGCCGCGGTACCCATTATCCTGATCGGATATTTCACGGCATTTCATAAAAAAAGAGGGACACCGTAACAAGTGGTGTGCTACCCGTCAAGAGGACAGTGAAAAATTAAAATGTTTTGTACCGCCAGTTGTATATGCAGCTGGCGGTATTATTATGCCGCCAAATAGTACTGTTTATGATACTCGGACGGTGTCATCACGTTCAGGTTTCTCTGAATCCGACCTGTGTTATAGTAAGCTATGTAGTTTTCTATAGCAGATACCAGGTCTTTTCTGGAAATAAACCTTCTGCCATAGTACATCTCACGCTTTAGAATGCCCCAGAAGCCCTCCATTGGCCCATTGTCAATGCAGTGCGCAACTCGGGACATGCTCTGCTTCATGTGGTGTTTCTTCAACCTTGTGCAGAACTGCTTACTCGTATATTGAAAACCCCTGTCACTGTGAAACAGAGGGTGAGCATCCGGTTCAAGTGCAACAGCAGCGTCAAAGGTGTTCATAACCAACGGATTGTCATTGTGGTCTTCGATCTGGAAGGCGACTATTCTACGATCATAAAGATCCAGAATGGCACTCAGATATACCTTGTGAATCTTAATTCCAACGTAATATTTGAATTTTGTCACATCGGTAAGCCATTTTTCGTTCGGAGCATCAGCATGAAAATCACGGTTCAGATAATTCTTTGCGATATACGCCGGATCATTGCTGCTCTTGGTACAGCTCTTAGGTTTCCATTTAATCGTAGACTGGATATGTTCTTTGCGGCAAATCCGCAGGATTCGTTTATCATTAACATCAATATCGTGGTATCTGTCCAATTCATCCCTAATCCTGCGATATCCCATATCTGGATGGTCTTCATGTATAGACCTAACCTTTTCTGCAATCTCATTATTTCGCTTTTCGCTACAGCTTACAGGATTTTTCAGCCAACGGTAATAAGCTCCCCGCGATAAATGCAGGTATTCGCAAAGACGTTGCACAGGATAATGCTTTTCTTCTGAAAGTTCTTTGATCGCTTGATATTTATACAGATGCCGAGTCAGAGATAGCGATCCTTCATCTCTAACTCTCTGACTTTTTTTAACAGATCATTCTCCATCTGAAGATCACGGTTCCTGCGCTCCAGTTCGGCAATCTTATCTCTAAGTTCTTCCTCCTGAGTTCTGGCGGGTTGTGAACCGGTACGACGTCCACGGCGGTCTTCCAGACCTGCTGATCCCATCTTCTCATAGCGTAATACCCAGTTGCGCACCTGCTGATAAGAACAGTTATACTTCAGTGCCATTGCTCCGTAGTTCTTGTCATTAGCAAGACAATCCTGTACGATGGTAATACGTTCTTCCGGCGTTGTTTGTCTGGCCTTTCTCATGTAGCTACCTCCTCTGCTTCCGCGAGATTTGATCTCTCCATGAGTATTATACTCCTTAATCCAGTTTTGTAGTTGATGTTCTGATCGGAGTCCATACTTTGCAGCAATGATCCGAAGAGACCCATTCCCCTCAAGATAATCATTAATAGCTGCTATTTTCAACTCCATAGAATAATGCTTTCGGTGTTTTTGTTCCATTAACCCCGCAGCTCCTTCATTCTGATAGATGCAAACCCATCTACTGAAAGCCTTTGTCCCGCTACCTGCTAATCCTGCTTGTCTAGCAGCTTCCCGAATACCAACTTCTTTCCTAAGATACATTTCCACCAACTTAACCTTCAAAACAGGATCTATCTTTTTCCTTTTTGACATAGAAATACCTCCAAGTAGGTTTTTTATATTTCAATGTCCTACTTGAAGGTATCATATCAAAAGCGGCAGCTCTCTCTTTTTTCTTACTTATTTCTTTGTCTTAACCGATTTTACAGCACTCCAGTCGGAATAGACCTTAGTGCCGTCCGATACCACATAAGTTCTTATCTGAACATAGTATTTCTTCCCGCCTTTAAGTCCTGTTATCTTCTTCGATACAGTTTTGATACCGGGCACATCAACGGTGACAGCCTTAGTCATCTTCTTGTCGGTACTGTAACGGATCTCGTATCCTTCAACACCTTTTACCTTCGCCCATTTTGCAGTGAATGCTTTTTTTGCTTTGGAGAGTTTGCTGAATTTCGCAGTATTGGGAACGGGTGTTTCGGGAGTATCAACAGGTTTTGACTGATCATTTACCGCAGAAACATTCTTCTCTTCGGTGGAATTGATCCAGTAAACGCCGGTAACGCCCGATTCATTGTCTTTTGCGTAGATCGCTACTCCATCCTCGGCATCGGTATGAAATGTAACAAGTCCGTTTTTGTCAACCGTTGCGGCCGTATTGTATGAACTTGACCATGTATATGCCGAAGCCTTATCGGTTTTGGTATTGTTCGCAACAAGCTGTAAGGTGTCGCCCTTCTTTGCCGTTTCCCTGTTCTTTTTCTCGGTGATCACAACGGGATAGATCTTTTCGGGCTTTATGATCAGCGAACAGTAATCATAATATGCATCGATATCGCTGCCCACATATCTGTATGCCCAGAGGCTTACCCTTACCTTTGCCGCGCCCTCGGGGATCGAGCAGATGATCGTCTGTGAATTCCAGTTGGGATTACGCTGGCTCTGGCTGTAGGATTCTATTGATTTGCCGTCTTTGTCAAGGAAAGTAAGCGTTACCTTTCCCATATCATGAGGCGCCTGATCGTAATTACAGAGCAGTGTATTAAATACTACCGTTTCATCGGCCTTATATCCCTCAAGAGAAACATCCTGATAGATCCTGGTGCGTGCTATGCCGTTCTTATCTTCTTCGATGTTGCTGCTGAGTTTTCCCCAGGTATAGAATCTTCCGTGCTGTGCAAGATATCCGGTCTCGTCAACCTCGGGACCCCAGACTTTATCGGGATCCTTCCATCCTTTGAGCCCATTTTCAAAATCGGGATTTTCGAGAAGATTGTCTATATTTTCATAATCCTTCGAGAAATTACCGTAAGTGACGGTCTCCGACCAGGGAGTAAAAACGTAGACGTCCTCACTCAGATCGGGATCCCATTGACGCATATAAAACCTTACACGGACATCAACGGAGACCTTGTTCCAGTCGATGACCGTGATCTTCTCATCATCACCTTCAAACCTTTTCAGGTTTATCAGATATTTTGAGGGTACGACATTTTTCCACCCTTCATCAACGTACCAGGAGCTGTCTTCTTCGTTGTAAAAATCGAATAACCTCTCCTCCCGGCCTCCGCCTCTTCCGTCATCAAAATATATACTAAGATCGGCATCGGGAAACTCCCAGTAGCTTCCGGAAGTCTTTTTCTCAAGCTTGTCCCATTCCGCTGAATATTTCCAGTCATCACCGGTACTGAATTTCCAGTCGATCTGGGCTCCGTAGGAAATATCATCGTCCTTCGCCAGCGCCTTTTTATACTCGTCTGACATCAGATAGATTATCCTTACCCTGCTGTAGTATCCGCAGTCCACATTATCCACGGTCAGCGATTCGGGGGCTTTCTTCAGTTCAGCGGGTAATGAAGTTGCTGCCTGTGCCGGTATTTTGAATCCTCCGCAGATGAATGCAAGGAAAACGGATCCAAGCAGCATTTTCAACAAACTCTTTTTCATAAATGCTCCTTTCCGACTGATATCAGCCTAAAAAACTTGACATATTATTTTTTATGTGATAAAACCATACCACCTTAAAATACAATGAGGAATTGAAAATGAATCTTTTCGGTTTGCGGAATATGCGCAAAGGGCTGGGACGCCAGCTCTTTGTTCTTGTTTTTCCTATAGTTATCCAGAATCTGATCACCACAGGCGTCGGACTTGCGGATGTTGTAATGCTCGGAAGGCTCGATCAGGCCTCCCTGTCGGCTGCAAGTCTTGCGGGTCAGGTGATGTTTCTCTTAAATATAGTGTATTTTGGCCTTTCTTCGGCGATAACGATACTTGCATCACAGTACTGGGGAAAACGTGACCGGCTGACAGTTGCGAAAATACTCGGGATCGGGCTGTTCATCGGCATGTTCTTCTCTACGGTCGCCTTCGTTCTGGCTCTGGTATGTCCGTCCTCGGTCATGAAGATCTGGACCGATGACCCCGATCTTATCAGGGAAGGCGCGAAATACCTGCAATATGTTGCTTTTTCGTATTTCTTCGCCGGGATCACCCAGCCCTATCTTTCCCTGATGAAGAGCTGCGAGCGTGTTAAGCTTTCGATGGTGGTTTCGTGTCTCACGTTATTTATCAACATTTCATTGAATGCGATCCTGATCTTCGGTCTTTTCGGAATGCCGGCACTCGGCATCATAGGAGCCGCGATCGCGACAAGCATCAGCCGTTTCATCGAGCTTGCGATATGTGCCGTTGATTATCTGAAGCAAAAACTCGTCCCCAGAGGATTTAAGGTTACATTTGCGATCCCCCGGACCCTGATCCGGGATTTTGCAATGTATTCGCTTCCCGCGTTCTTAAATGACGCGATCTGGGGCCTTGCATTTAACATGAATTCCATTATCATGGGACATTTAAATTCGTAGATCGTCGCCGCCAGTTCGAGGGTGACGGTTGTCAGGGATTTCATTGCCGTAACCTTCTGCGGGATCTCCGGCGTCGCTTCGATCCTTCTCGGTATGGAGATCGGTGAGCACAAAGAAGAACAGGCCCGCGCGGATGCTTCCTCAATACTGAAGCTTACATTCCTGACCGGGATCATACAGGGTCTGGTGCTGCTTGTGATCACTCCGCTCATTCCGCCCCT
>JAILRI010000189.1 GCA_024698555.1 Lachnospiraceae bacterium | reverse complement strand
GCTTTCAGGCGTGTGCTATCGCTAAAGCCGTCAAGCATTCGGTCCAGTTATTTAAGAATCGATGTACTAGCCTCAACGGGAACCGGTACCGATCATGCCCAGGGATCGGATCCGGCCGGCACTCTTATGTCCGACAGGCACTGTATTTCGTTAAGGAACCACTCACCGGTGGAAGGCTTTTTGCGAAGCTTGACCGGACGGACGCTGTCAGCGCCGCCGCTCTTCACATACATTACAGCCCAGTTCTCATTATCAAACGAGTAAGGCGTAGTGGAAACCTCGATAGTATAAGGCTTCGCCGGCTCATAGTTATTGTCGGGAGTTGCTCCTTCGAAAAATGAAAATGTCTTGTACTGTTTCCCGGCAAGTCTCTCCTTGATAAAGGATCTGTCATAAGCCGAGACATCGTCCGGACCGTTTAAGAATTCAAGCATCTCAAAAACGGCATCCGGTTTTTTCTCAAAATTACACAAAGCCGCGATAGTCAGCGCAACGGTATCAAACGGCGACTGCAGTTTGGCTTCGGGCAGAGCCTTTAATTCATCCAGATTTTCGGGAAGCTTCTCAAATGTGATCTTCACCTGCTGCTTCTCGCCTTTGATAATATCAACCAACCCCATAGCATACCTCCTGGATATAAGTTATTCAGTCTTATCGACCTGAAGATGATTATAATATTTTCAGGGTGATAAATCAAGTATAATAAACTTTAAACGTACTTTGATATGAAAGTTCTCCTGTGAAGAGCACACGGTCCGAGTTCCTTCAGCGCCCTTATATGTTCCGCGGTCCCGTAGCCTTTATTGCGTGAAAACCCGTAACCGGGATACAACCTGTCATATTCATCCATGAGCCTGTCCCTGGTAACCTTTGCGACTATGCTTGCTGCCGCAATGGATACACTTAAGGCATCCCCTTTATCAGTCGAAAACTGGTCTATCGGGATATCAGGAAGTGACACAGAATCGATAAGCAGGAAATCAGGCCTTATCTTCATCGAGTCCACCGCGTCCTTCATCGCTTCCTTAGTGGCATTGAGGATATTTATCTCATCGATCCTTGCAGCCTCCCTGTATCCTATCCCTACAGCCACTGCCTTTTCCATGATCACGTCGTAGAGCTCATCGCGTTTTTTTGCCGAAAGCTTCTTTGAGTCATTTAAATATAAAATTTCAACACCACGCGGAAGTATCACGCAGGCAGCGTACACCGGTCCCGCAAAGGGTCCCCTGCCCACTTCGTCTATCCCGCCGATATGAGCGTAAAAAGGTTCATATTTGTGTTCGAATACCTTCATTTTTTCCGTGCGTTCGCGTTCCAAAGCGAGTTTTTCTTCTTTTGTGGGCATGAACCATTCTCCTTATATCCGAAACAAAATAAATCTTTAGTCCAGCGTAAGCTTCCCGAGCCTTCCTTCCCTGAACTCATTTATTATCAGCTTTGAAGCCTTTTCGTTATCCGCTCCGGCTCTCTTTTTGATGCATCCCCGTTTTATGGCGATCTTGGCGACTATCTCATTGATATCGTCTATCGCTTCCAACCCCTCGATCTCATATCTTGCTTCCAGCACGGAAGGATACCTGACCCTGATGATCTTTATCAATTCATACGCAAGCTCTTCGGGAAAGAGAATCTCATCGTTAATGGAACCTATGAGGGCGTTCTTAAGTCCAACGGTCTGATCCTCAAATTTCGGCCAGAGGATTCCCGGAGTATCCAGAAACTCAACGTCTTTAGATAACCGCACCCATTGCCTTCCTTTGGTAACTCCGGGCTTGTTGCCGGTCTTGACGCAATTCCTGCCCGAAAGAGCGTTTATGAAGGTCGACTTTCCGCTGTTGGGAACTCCGGCTATCATAGCGCGTATCGGGCGGTTTTTGATCCCTTTGCGCAGATCCCGCTCGATCTTTTCAGAGCAGGCACTGCGTATCACATCCACAGTACCTTTTATCCCTTCAGCGTTCCTTGAATTGACGGCATTGACAAAAAAACCCTTTTCCTCATACATTCTTTTCATTTCAGCGGTTCTTTTGTCATCGGCAAGATCTGCTTTATTAAGTATCAGCACCCTCGCTTTTTTTTCTGCCATCCGGTCTATATCCGGGTTTTTGCTTGACAACGGTATTCTGGCATCAAGGATCTCTATCACACAGTCTATTACTTTTAAATCTTCCTGCATCTGGCGTTTGGCTTTTGCCATATGCCCCGGATACCATTGGTAGTCCATTTTCTTTACTCCTTTGCCTCTTTACCGTCTGAAATCCCGTTTTCTTCGATATCTTCCTTCTGATTGAGCCTGCTGATAAATCCGAACTGGCTCAGCCGCAGCCATGCCCTTCCGATGATCTGAGAATCTACTACATTCCCGACATGCGCAAATCTGGAATCTTCGCTGTCATTGCGGTTATCCCCGAGCACAAAATATTCATCCTCATCCAGAGTGATGGTTTCTCTCGCGAGTCCTTCTATAACGGCAGGCTCTGCCATAATAGGTTCATCCAGGGCTTCCCCGTTTATATATACCACACCGTCTTCTATCTTTATCTGTTCCCCCGGAAGCCCGATAACGCGCCTTATGCAGTAAAACCTGTGCTCACGGCCGTTCAGTTCAAATACGATCACATCAAAGCGTTTCGGCTGTTTACGGATATATGCCAGTTTATTTATCAAAATGATATCTTTGTCTGACAGCGTGGGCGCCATCGAGTTTCCCACCATATCGGTCTTTTCAAGCGCGTATCTGGTTATCGCCCAGGCAGCCAGGATAGCCAAAGCTATCGCAAGAGCCATCCTGAAAACGGCCCAGAAGCGTTTTTTAAACTTTTCAGCACGTTCAACACGTTCAAAATCGTAATCAAATTCCATATATACTCACTATGATAACATAAAAATAAAGTTCAAACCAGAAAAATATAAGGCTGTCACTTATGCGACAGCCTTGAGCTTAGCGAATAACCTCTTTAACCTTTGCAGCCTTGCCGGTTCTCTGGCGCAGGTAGAACAGCTTCGCGCGTCTAACCTTACCATGTCTTACCACCTCGATCTTGCTTACATTGGGTGAATGAATGGGCCAGGTCTTCTCAACGCCTACACCGTTGGAGATCTTCCTTACGGTGAATGTCTCTCTGGAAGAGCCATGCTGTCTCTTGGTTACGATTCCTTCAAATACCTGAAGTCTCTCACGGTTACCTTCCTTAACCTTGGAAGAAACCTTAACGGTATCTCCTACCTTGAACTCCGGTACTTCTGCCTTAAGCTGGGCAGCTTCAATGTTTTTGATAATGTCGTTCATTTGAACCTCCTATTATTTTTGATGTTCATGTCACCTTATACCATACGCAGCACAGCCCTGCGCCGTGTGCGCGTCCTATTCACGAATCCTGTAAGCTTCTGTTTTGGAGCTTCGGTACAGCGGAACACCAAATTCTCACAAATCAACATGATACCATAGCGGAGAAAATATTGCAAGTAGAATTTTTTATTTTTTCCGCCGACTGTTTGTCACTTTTTAATCAATGTTAAATACAATATCCTATCCTTCTCTTCCTGCGTCATTGCTCCCATTTCCAAGACCATATCCAGAGCCTTTTTCATCTCTTTTGTAAATAACATACCTTCCAGCATATCGGGTCTGTGACGAAGTGTACGCAAAATACTCATGCCGAGCCTGTATCGGGCTATATTGGCGTGATGACCGGAAAGAAGCACCTCGGGAACAGCTTTACCCATAAAGACTTCAGGTCTGGTGTACTGCGGATATTCAAGCAATCCGTTTTCAAAGCTTTCCTCGCCTGCCGATTCATCGCTTCCGAGCACTCCCGGAATCAGCCTCGATACGGCATCGATCACGGACAGAGCCGGCAGTTCTCCTCCGGTTAGGACAAAGTCTCCGAGAGAAATATAATCATCCGCCTGTTCTTCAAGAACTCTTTCATCAATCCCTTCATAGTGTCCGCACAGGAATATCAGATGCTCTTCTCTGCTTAATTCTTTTGCTTTATCCTGATCAAATCTGTTCCCTATAGGAGACATATATATCAGACGTGTCTTTTTTCCCGGAAGAAGAGCTCTGGCTGCCTCGCACGCTTTATATACCGGCTCGGCCTCCATAACCATCCCGGCGCCGCCGCCATAAGGATAATCATCTACTCTGTTATGCTTATTACACGAGTAGTCTCTTATATCTATGACATTCAGACGTATAAGGCCATTATCCTGCGCCCTTCCCAGAATACTGGCCCGCATGCAGTCTTTTACCATATCGGGAAATAATGTCAGTACGGTGTAATCCATTATCAAAGCTCCTCCAGCCCCGGAAGAAGATGTACCATGACTTTACCGTCATCGGGACTGATATCCTTTACACACTCATCGGTAACCGGTATCAGCAGTTCCTTCCCATCCGGTCTTTCCACCAGATATACGTCATTGGCTCCGGTCTGAAGCACATCCTTTATCTTTCCGAGATGCTTACCATCGTCGCCGATCACGTTCAGTCCGATGAGATCACAGATAAAATACTCGCCCTCTTCCAGCGGTACAGCGTCACTTCGATCTACCAGGAGATCTTTTTCCCTCATTTTTTCTGCCATATCCCTGTCGCCTATATATGACAGTTTCAAAATAACTGTATTTTTAAAATATTTAACCGATTCCACACCGGTCTTTACCTGTTCACTGCCCAGGTCGATATACACACTTTTAAGATCATCGAACCGTTTTAGATCATCAGTGGTCGGAAATACGTTAACTTCACCTTTTACGCCATGAGGCGATGTGATCACGCCTACCCGGAGTTTGTCATCATTCATCATATTATAGCCCTCTCGCTTATCGCAAACATAAAGCTGCCGCAGATTTTCAAGCGGCAGCTTTAAAGTCATACTATGTCTACAACAACCTTTTTTTCATCCTTTGTTGCAGCGGCCTTGACAACAGTCCTTATTGCTTTGGCAATACGTCCCTGTTTGCCTATTACCTTGCCCATATCCTCGGGCGCTACACTAAGCTCAACGACCAGTGCTTTTTCGGTCTCTTTTTCAGTGACGCTGACCTGATCGGGATGATCAACCAGTGAAGTAGCAATAACTCTGACTAACTCTTTCATGGCCTTTCACCTCACTTAATTCCGGCCTTCTTGAAAAGCTTATTTACGATGTCGGTCGGCTGAGCGCCGTTAGCCAGCCACTTTCTGGCAGCTTCCTCGTCAATCTTGAACTCGCTGGGCTCAAGGTTAGGATTGTAAGTTCCGATTTCCTCTATGAATCTTCCGTCACGGGGCGATCTCTCGTCAGCCACGATAATACGGTAGATAGGGCTCTTCTTTGCTCCCATTCTGCGAAGTCTGATCTTTACCATTTCTTTTCACCTCCTGTATATTATTATTTATATCTCAAACGGATGTTTCAAATATACCCGTTATCAATCCATTATCCCCCTAATCCGAAGGGCAGCTTGAACTTTCCTTTTTTCTTGCTGGAAAGCATGCCGGACATCTGCTTCATCATCTTGCGGGTCTCGTAGAACTGCTTCACCATCCGGTTAACCTCTGCAACATCCACTCCGGCTCCCCTCGCGATCCTGTTCTTACGCGACGGATTGAGCAGGTCGGGATTTGCCCGCTCTTTCGCGGTCATGGAATGAATGATGGCCTCGACTTTTTTAAGCCCTGCCTCGCCGTCTTCAAGGTTCGCGCCTTTAAGATCCACATTTCCCATGCCCATGGACGGCATCATTTCCATGATCTTCGAAAGACCGCCCATGTTACGCATATTGTCTATCTGCTCCAGATAATCGTTAAAATCAAATTCGGCCTTGCGTATCTTCTTTTCGAGCTCTTTTGACTTTTCCTCGTTATATTGTGCTTCAGCTTTATCGATAAGAGTCAGGATATCGCCCATACCGAGGAGCCTGGAAGCCATACGGTCCGGATAGAACTGTTCCACATCATCCATCTTCTCGCCGACACCCACATAAAGAATGGGCTTACCGGTAACGAATTTGATGGAAAGCGCCGCGCCGCCTCTGGTATCTCCGTCCAGCTTGGTCAGGATCACGCCCGTGATCTCAAGCTTGGAGTTAAAGGCTTCAGCGACATTTACGGCATCCTGACCGGTCATCGAATCAACCGTGAGCAGCGTATGATCTACATGAACCTCATCCTTTATGGTGATCAGCTCCTGCATCATCTCTTCGTCTATATGGAGACGGCCGGCGGTATCTATGATGATCACATTTTCATTTTCGGTCTTTGCGTGATTAAGAGCCGCTTTAACTATATCAACGGGCGCGTGGTTTGTACCCATCTGAAAAAAGTCGACTCCTACCTTTTCGGCATTTATCCTTAACTGCTCTATGGCTGCCGGTCTGTAGATATCACAGGCTACCAGCAGAGGCTTCCGTCCTTTGGATTTAAACTTACCGGCCAGCTTGGCTGCCATGGTGGTTTTACCGGCACCCTGCAGACCGCACATCATGATCACAGTGGGCTCATTGCCGCTTTTTAGTTCTATCTCAACGGTCTCATCACCCATGAGCTTGGTAAGCTCTTCATTGACTATCTTTATGACCATCTGGCCCGGTGTCAGTGAATTAAGTACGTCCGCGCCCACTGCGCGCTCGGTAACATTGTTTATAAAAGCCTTAACAACCTTGAAGCTGACATCCGCTTCGAGAAGAGCCATCTTGACTTCCTTCATGGCTGTCTTTACGTCAGCCTCGGAAAGCCTGCCCTTGCCGCGCAGATTCTTAAATACATTCTGCAGCTTTTCGCTCAATCCTTCAAATGCCATGATATATCCTTTACAGCTCAAACAGATTTTTTATCTGACTGATGGTTTTTTGTCCTTCCTCATCTTTTACAAGCAGTTCAAGCTTATTTATAAGCCCGGAAGCATCATCAAGCTTCTTCAGCATTCCCAGTTTATCCTCATAGCTTTTAAGCTTCCCGGAACATCTTCTTACCGTATCTCTGACTCCCTGTCTGCTGATCCCCTGTTCATCCGCGATCTCTCCCAGAGAAAGATCGTTCAGCATATAATCTTCGAAAATCTCCCGGTTATGCTCACTGAGCAGCACGCCGTACATATCATAAAGCCGGGTCAATTCGTATATATCTTTAAGCTGTTCATCAGCGGAAAAGCTTTCATTCATAAAACCACCTGTAAAGTTTTTTTCTTCACAAGTGGTTATGATACAATAATATTATTTGATTGTCAATAAGATTTTTTATCCGACCGATATCTTTTTTTCCTTAAGAAATAACTATGTCAATCCGGCAGGGATTTCTGAACAGATATCATTATATATCAAATCATAATTATTTCAACCCCCACCGTAAGCACTCAGCAATTTATATATCCTCTCTATCTCGCCGGGAATATACAGGCGTCTGGGACATTCCTTCATACATACCCTGTCCGTGCAGGATCTGCAATGTTCATAGGTCTTTTCAAAATCCATTTTAAGCTTGTTTGCCGCCCAGAATTCCTTCCCCAAGTGGAAATAGTTGAACTGCCGGAAGCTGGTATGAAGCTCATGGCCGTAAGGGCATACGCATTTTTCACACCTGTCGCAGGCTATAGGTTCAAAATCTTTTCTTAAGCGTTCGATCACTTCTTCAAAACTAAAGCTTACCGGCGGATACTCTTTCGCGAACGCTTCCTCTGCCTGATCAAAGGTTCCGATCCCAAGCAGAGCGCTTGAAAACGGGTATTCATAAACCCCTCCTATCAGCTCCGGTACGGAAAAAGGTCCTATCAGCAATCCGGCGGCGTACAGCTTGTTCAATATAAGTCCCTTGTTCGCAAATGCGGCTTCAACCTTGATCCGCTCCAGCATCCCCCGTTCCAGTATATTACCGCTCCCCTGCAGTACATCCACTCTTTCGTCGAGAGCCGCGCGGTACAGTACACTGTAATAATGAGACGCGATCCCGGTAAATCCGATCTTTCCTTCTCTTTTCAGATCGTACAGAGCCTCCAGCGCGCCGGACTTTCCGAATACTTCATCGGCATTGTTCTCATCCACCTGATGGACAAAATAAATATCCGGCTTCGTCCCGAGATTTTCTATGGACCTTATGACCTCCCTGTAGATGTCTCCACCGCCGTAAAACCTGGCTTTATCGGATATGATGATCTTTTTTCTGTCAACGGTCTTTGCAAATTCACCAAGCTTATATTCCGCATCCCCGTATTCTTCAGGTATCGCGGTGTCAAACAGATTACACCCGTGATCAAAAGCTTTTTTCATGATCGCAACAGCTGTACCGGTATCCGGACTGTAAAACTTTGGCAGTACAGGCACATGCCCGCTCAAAACAGGAATGGTCCCGAAACCGAGCTCAGATACGGTCAGTCCGGTCTTTCCAAGTTTACGGTATCTCATATATAACCTATCTCCAATTATATGATACAAATTACAAACAAAAAAATTTCATCTGACATTTGTATCATTGATACTCATCGGTAAAGCGATGCAGTCTCACCCGGTCACAATACTCAAACGCACTTTCAGCTATCTGCGTTTTTTCGGAAATATAAACTTCCTCCAGATGATCGCAGAATGCAAAGGCTTCATCCTCAATAATAAGGACGGATGATGGAACAGTCAGTGCAGTCAATGATTTGCAGCGGAAGAATGCTCTTGCCGGAATGATTTCCAGCTGCCGCGAAATATAAATCTCCTTCAGGCTGCTGCAGTGTTCAAAGCATCTGCTTCCCAGAGTCCTTAACTTATCGGAAAGCTCTATACTTTCCAGCGACTGGCATCCCGAGAAAGCCTGCGGACCTATACTTTCCACGTTATAGGCGTTCGTTACCCTTTTCAGCCATTTACTGTTTTCAAAAGCCGATCTGCCTATCTGTGAAGTATCATCAGCCAGCGCAATGTTCTCCAGCAGATGACAATCCCTGTATACATATTCTCCGACGCTTTTTATTCCCGGCGGAAAAGTAAGTTCAGTGATGTTACCGGTACTTTCCATAAGATTGCCGGAGCCATCCAGCTTAAAGCAATTTACGCATTCCGAAAAAATCCTTTGAATAAGTTCGGGATAACCTGCTGTTGCCGGATCCTCAACTCTTTCCAGTGTATATTCCCGTTCATTCCAGTCAGTTATCTTTTTCAGATTAATGCAGTTCCGGAATGAAAGTGGTTCGATCGCGATCCTTTCTGACGGGATCTTTACACCGGTTATCTTTGTATTTCCCGCAAAACACCAGCTTGCGACCCTGACCACATCGGAAGGGATAACTATATTGCCTTCACAGAGCGCTCCGTCGAGAAGGACATTATTTACGATCACCATTTTAGATCTTTCACGCTGCTTATCCAGCCATAACGTCTGTGAAAAAGCATGGCTTCCGAAACGCTTTACCGAAATGGGGACATTTATATCCTTCAG
>JAILRI010000180.1 GCA_024698555.1 Lachnospiraceae bacterium | reverse complement strand
TTGTTGTAGCTGCGGTTGCTGGATACGTGTATGTGGCTTTGATCGAGGGCAGCGGCAACGGCGGATTCGTTCATGTTCAGCGTTTCCTGAAGAAGTTCTCTGGAAGCTTCTATTATCCTGTAGGTTACTTCATATCCCGGCTGTGTTTCTATGGCGTTTTGCCACTCGTTTCGGATCTCCTTATTGGGAATGCGGCAGGTGCCGTCTTCCTCGTTGTATGCGAGATACCCTACATGTATCAGGTATGTAAATGCGTCGTTGCGGCTGTTGAAGGAATCCATCGTGTTCAGATATCTCGTAACATTAACCGGCACGCTTTCCCCCGAAAGCATTCTGACCACGGCATCCTTTATGCCGTCAAAATTGGCTTCGAGGCGGTCGCTTATCACCCTGTACGACGAGGTTTTTCCCCAGTAGTTTGAAAATTTCTTATCATACATGCTCATGACGACAGACTCGGGATTGTAAATCTCGTAACCGTGCTGAGCATAGCCGTCGTACCAGCGTCTGCATTCAGCGTAATCCATGCCCCATTCGCCGCACAGCGCCTCGACCTCCTCAGGGATGAAGCCCACGTATTCCGCCAGCTCGCCCGCGTCAATCATCGTATATTCACGGAAATTGTTCAGTTTGGACTGAACCTTGTCCCTCACCACCGGAAGGATACCGGTCAGGTATGCCAGTGAAATGGCGGGGCGAAGGGTAACACTCTTGAATAAGCCATTTAAAAACCCTAAAAATTCATCAAACAGTTCCTTCGGTACCTGTTCACGCACCATGACATCGTACTCATCGATCAGGATGATGAACGTCTCACCGGTTTTCTCATATATTCTCAAAATGCATTTTGCAACTGAATCATCAGACAAAAAATCCACTTGAGGAAATTGAGCCTTCATCTCGGCTTTGATGTCCCGCGTCAGTTCCTTTAGTACATTTTTCTTATTTTCTGTATTTTGATACTCACTGTTAAGGTCGATCTGTATTACATTATATTTATTCAGCTTATCCTCATAGCCCTCGGTCTTTGATATCTTCAGGCTGTCGAAAATATCATGCGAGTCGCAGCCCTTGGAATAATATGCCGCGATCATGCATTGCGCCATGGTTTTTCCGAATCTCCTGGGACGGGACACGCAGATATACTTGTTTTCCCTGTCAATAAACCCGTTCAGGGTTTTGAGCATCATAGTCTTGTCCACATAAATAGGAGCCTTTAAAAAGCCCTTGAAATTATCATTCCTCGGATTGAGATAAATGCTCATGTAAGTCGCCCGTCCTTTCTGTAAGAATCGAAATATGTTCGATCAAAAACCACGGCTCATAATAATTCCTATAGTCGATGGTCCTTGATCAATAGTACACCACGCATGGACTCATGATAGCATATTTATGAATTGATGTAAAGTAAGCAAGCTTATAGCTGAGGGCATTCGCTTATCGATCGAGCAGGGGCAGCTTGCCTCTCACTCGATACGATGAGTCACCTCGCGAACCTTCAGTTCGCCCGGTGACCGTTCGCTCGGGGCAGTTCTCTGGAAGCGAGCTTCCGGAACTGCCCTTGAGCTTTAGCACAAAAAACGGGGAACGGTGAAATGCGCCGTTCCCCTTATATTATCCGGTTATAATTATCCTTCCACAACTATATCGCCGCTTACAGAATTCAGCTTGAGTTTGGAATCGCCATTGCCTAAGATGTAGCTGCCGCTGCGTATCACGGATTTCTCCTCGTCACCGCAGCACAGTGTGATATCTCCGCTGGTAGTGCTTACCTGGGCTACATAACCCGCGCAGTCATCAAAGCGGATATTGATATCGCCCGAAACCGAGCTGGCAGTGATATCCGACCTGCTCTCCAGCTCCAGCTCCACATCGCCGCTGGTAGTCTTTGCATGAATGCTGCCGGCTGTGCCGCTAAAATCTGTATCTCCGCTGACGGAGCTTACTGAGAGAACTCCGAACTCGCAATCCGTAAGATCGATGTCGCCGCTCATGGTGGAAATGTCTGCTGCCGTTACCTTTGCGTCTGTAATCTCCGCCTCGCCGCTCATGCTGTTGATATCAAGCTGGTCGAGCTGAACCTCGTTCACTTCCACCTCGCCGCTCATGGTACGGATGCTGACCTTCTTTACCGCATTGCTGAGTCCCACATACAGTTCGGTATCGGGCCAGTTGAGGGAATTGAAGAAGTTCGCGGTACCGGGGCGTCTCTTGATGGAAGCGTATACGGTCTTGCCTACCTGCTTTACATCAAATCCGTAAGCCAGCTTCTGGCTTTCGGTACCGTCATTGGTGTAGTTAAATGTAAGCTCGTCCGAACCGTCGGAGTCAACCACGATCTCACCGCCGTTCGCTTCGATCACGACTGCTTCTACATTACTGTCAAATGCCGCGAATTCGGAACCATCATCATTAAGCTCGTCATACTCCGCATCAGTCTCATCCGGTGAACCGGCCCTGACTGTCATATCAGACGCAGCGCCTGCCTCTGGATTTTCTGCTGCGTTTCCGGATGCGGCGTTTTCAGCTTTGCTGTCACTGCTAAACAATCCGGAGATCGTATCCCTCATGCTGTCGATCACATCTCCCAGCGCTGTGCCCAGATCTCTGACAGCGGATTTTAAGCCTTCCCTAATATCATCGGCATTTACCGTACCTTCCTGAACCGCTCCGTCTTTTTCAGCCTGCGCATCACCGCAAGCCCCTTCTGTGCCTGTATTATCACCTGCAGCATTTGCATCTTTATTCACCTCATTTTCACCGGCCTTACTCTCATCCAGCTCAAAATCGGTATCCGCAAGCCTGTCGATCTCAGCCTCGGCGTCATTTACTGCCTTTTCCAGCTTGTCTGCGGCATCATCAAGGATTTCCCCGATGTCATCTACATCACTGGCAGCTTTCGCCGTATCCTTATTCATCGACCTGTGATAGCTGTCCGAAACCTCCTTTACGAACTTACCGGTCTTCTCTGAAACCTTTCCGGCAAAATCGCCCACGCCCTGCGCAAGGTTCTCGTAGCCCTTGGTAACGCCCGAAACTATGTCTGTCGCGAGGTCCTTTGTGCCGTCTCCCACAGCGCCTGTCACCTTCGCGGTACCCTTGGCTACGCCTGCCGCGATCTCTCCGATCACTGTCGCGAAATTCTTAACAACTTCCTTTACCTTATCATGTGTTTCATCTGAAAATACTGCCATATCTTTATCCTCCTTACTCATTGAACGCAGATCCGCTACCAGTTCCTCTATGCTGCCCAGCTCCTGCGCAATCTGTTCTTCACTCTTGCCTTCCAGTGCACCCATTTCAAAATGCTCTTCGTAATCGCTCATGATCTCGTCCCGTATCCCGGCGTCAAACTCTGCCAGCATATTCTCGAGCTTAAACATGTAATCCTGTTTATTCACGTGCCTGCACCTCGTCCTTTCCACACAAATTCTATGTTATTATGTTTCCAAATTATTCAACTGATTATTTGAATAATTATCTAACTATTCTTTCCTGACCACGCCTTTTCTTTCCTGACCGCGCCGGATATATATTGCTTATGTTCCTTCTTCAACATGTTACGATGATCTGTTTACTCAACTTTTTTACTTCATACCACGGGAATATGTCAGTTACATCCCGGCAGTTACAGGTTCTGATAAAACATCTACCGCAGTATCTCGTCCATCACCTTCGCGAATTCATACCATTCCTGCTTCTGCCTCATAAACTCCAGCCGGCCCGGATCCGTGAGACGGTAATACTTGCGCGCCGGTCCGGACTCGGACTCCTGCAGGTAGGTACTCACCAGATCGTCATCCTTCAAACGCTTCAGGATCGGGTAAAGCGTGCCGGTCGCGATATCCATCTTGCCGGAAAGCTCCTCTGTCAGCTCGTACCCGTACCGGTCGCCCCGGGCCAGGAGAGAGAGCACGCACAAGTCCAAAGTGCCTTTTTTCAGTTGTGTGTTCATGAACCGCTCGACTCCTTTCTGACTGATTAGATTATATTAAAATATCCTTTCTTTGAAACCGAGTATTATAATATCACATACTATTCTGTATTGCAAGATACTAAATTATAAAATTTCTATAATCTCATGAATATACTTATAAATTTTTACTATACCCATTCTCCATGGAGCTTTCCGCGGCGCTACGAAGCAAGGCGGATGTGCCCCCATTGCATACTATTTATCCGGAAATTGACTGCATCTGGGCTTTTTCGATTTGCGGTCATATAAAGCAGGGCGGCCGAGTGACTGCATTTGAATTTTTTGATTTGCGGTCATATAAAGCAGGGCGGCCGAGTGACTGCATTTTGAATTTTTCGATTTGCGGTCATATAAAGCAGGGGGTGTGGATTTGAGATTTGAATAGAAAAAGGGCATCGCATCAGATGATTAATCATTTAGTGCGACAGCCCCATAGGCGTGATACATCAGTTTGTAATTGACAAAAAGCGAGCCGCCGCTTCTCACTCCGCCTTGCTCCACT
>JAILRI010000175.1 GCA_024698555.1 Lachnospiraceae bacterium | reverse complement strand
TTTGAAGTGCCTGTTTATCACCTTTCAGGCATAGAGTTTGACCTGCGCGAGGCTGTGGATGTAAATCGTATATATTATATAAGTTATGCAAAGACATTAATACCTGAAGCAGGAAAAATCATAGGTTTTATGGAAGCATTGTCATTTGTGACTTCCGATCCGTATGACCTGGTCATGGGTTTATGCGGGATAGGGGATATCAAAGGACTTAATGAATACTCTAAACGCTGGATCAGGATAAATGATACTTTGGTTTACCGATCTGGTGATGATTATTACTTTGCGCCGGCTTATGAAGAGGATAAGGGGCTCTGGAAGAAGTTGGATGAAACCGGAGAAATTTATGTCCCTGAACAAGATGAAATGAACAGCATTGATTGGGATACGGTCGATAACTACAGGAAATTTCTCCGTAAATATTCCGATGCAAAGCCCGGGGATGTGATAACCTTCGGCTTATATGAGCAGAATATGATCTGGAACAATGATAAAGATGAATATGATTATTTTGTCGACCCCATCAAATGGAAAGTGCTTGCCATATCCGGTAATGAGCTGTTCCTCGTTTGTAAAGATGCGATCGAGCGCCTCCCTTATAACGATAAGGAAGGGAAAACCAACTGGAAGGATTGCAGCTTAAGAAAGTGGCTGAACAACGATTTCTGCGAAACGGCGTTCAGGGATTATGAGAAGGAATTGATCCGCACGACTAAACTTAAGAACGGCAAGAATCCGGAATACGGTACATTGGGCTGCGAGGATACATTTGACAAGGTGTTCCTGCTTTCGATAGACGAGGCCAATGACCCGGCATATCTGTTTGACTCCGATAATTCACGTATTTGTTCGGCTTCTTTAGAGTTATATACGGAGAATGAAATTTATTTAGCGACAAATCATAATCGCTGCAGGTGGTGGCTGCGTTCCTGCGGAGAGAGTCTGGATAAAGCTTCATATGTAAACGAAGCTGGAGTAGTCATAGATAGAGGTTATGAAATAGAATGTGACCGCATCGGCGTCCGCCCAGCCATGGTCATAAACTTATATCCGGAGGAAGTTGAAGGTGACCCTCTGATCGACCTGTCTTCTGAAGCGAAAGGTAAAGACGCGGATATCAGCGAAAGGACTTCCTCATCGGATCAGTACAGGAATGCCAAGGCCGGGGAGTATGTTGCCTTTGGCGCAATTGAGCAGGACTCTGAAACGGATGACGGGATAGAACCCATCGAATGGCAGGTGCTGTCCAATGACGGTTCGGAGCTCGTCCTTATCAGTAAACACCTGTTATCGTGCCGTGAATATCATGATAGTGAAAGCGATGTGACATGGGAGAACTGTTCTCTACGCAAGTGGCTGAACAATGATTTTTATAATACCGCATTCAATGACAGCGAGAAGAAGCTGATAAAGACTACGACACTTAAAAATCCCTCGAACCCGCAATATGGGACACCCGGTGGCAAGGATACTTCGGATAAGGTGTACCTGCTGTCGCTCAACGAGCTGTTGGACTCCATATACGGATACAGCAGCGATTATGATCAAAAGAATCTTGCCGGAAGATCCGCACCCACATGGGAAGCCATTCATGAAGGTGCTGATAGGGATAAACATAATGAAACCGCCGAAGGTCAAGAGGCCGGTTACTGGTGGCTGCGTACCCCGGGCGAGCATGGGTATGAAGTCGTAACTGTAAATCCTAACGGTAAGATAAATATCGACGGTTATTATACATATTATTTGAGTGCAAGCGTACGCCCCGTTATCAGGCTGAAGCTAAAGTAGAGGTTTTAATGATAAAGAATCTGAATGATGAAACATATATTGAAACCCAAGATGACGTACCGGTCATCAGGTTCAAAGCGTTTGAGAACTTAAATTGGCTAAACTGCGGCTTTTCAACAAGGCTCGGGGGAGTGAGCTCCGGGCCTTTGGAATCTTTGAACCTGGGTTTTGAACGCGGGGATCAGCGTGAAAATGTAGTGGAGAACTTTAAACGTTTCGCTGCTTCGGCCGGGTTTGATGTGAACAGGATATGCCTGCCGAGGCAGTGGCATACTAATAATATACGGGTTTCCAGCGGTGAGGCTGCCTTGGGTGATATATCCATGTATAAAGCGAACCTGACCGGTAAGTATGACGAAACGTGTCCTTCAGGTAATACAAGCCAAACGAATGATCACGGTAATGATAAGGTAAGCGAAACTGTATTCGGTAATGGAACAGGCATATCAAGTATTTCCGTTAAAATAAGCGGGATGGATCAATTTCCGGAGGAAGAGAGGCTCAAAACCGCCATCGACGGACAGATCACCGACGAACCGGGATTGGTGCTTATTGCCTACGGAGCGGACTGTACACCTGTATATCTGGCTGATATGAAACACCATGCGGTCGGGCTCGTTCACAGCGGCTGGAAGGGCACGCTTAATTCCATCAGCGCTGACGCCTTGAGGCTTATGAATGAGCGTTACGGGACAAAGCCCGAAGACGTGATTGCCGTTATCGGACCTTCCATAAGCAGTGATGCGTATGAGGTGGGATTTGATGTCGCCCAGCTTTTTATCAGGAAGCATCAGATCGAGGTGACCGAAGATTCCAATATCGTAAGACTTGGCAGGCGTGTCAATGAAGGGCAGAAATACCAGCTTGATCTTTGGGAGGCGAATCGACGCAACTTGCTCGACAGT
Source organism: Lachnospiraceae bacterium (assembly GCA_024698555.1). Classification (GTDB taxonomy): domain Bacteria; phylum Bacillota; class Clostridia; order Lachnospirales; family Lachnospiraceae; genus RUG11977. The sequence continues at coordinate 1,881 of JAILRI010000175.1, read as the reverse complement.
GGAGTTTTTCCCGTAAACATCCATGTCAGCGGACTTTGCACTTTTAAAGAAGAGGAGCTCTTTTATTCACACCGAAGAACCGGCAATGCCCGGGGAGTGATGGCGGGATTTATGATGATCAGATGACTTTATCAAAGTAAACCAGTAAAGTTTTTGTGGAAATATTTATTTCATTGTGCTATACTCACTCACGAAAACAAACTCTGTTTTCATGAGTGAGTTTTCAATAATTTCACAAAGAGGAGTAAAAAATATGAAAAGAGTTGCAGCATTATTAATGACGTTGGTATTGATGTCCCTTTTGCTCGCGGGATGCGGCAAAAAGGGAGCTCAAAAGGATGTGGATTATATCAAAGATAAGGGTACTCTTATCGTTGGGATCACTGATTTCGCGCCCATGGATTATAAGGATGATTCCGGCAAGTGGATCGGCTTCGACGCGGATCTGGCCAGAAAAGTCGCTGATTCCCTCGGTGTAAAGTGCGAGTTCGTTGAGATCGACTGGGACAACAAGGTACTGGAGCTGAACAACAAGTCCATCGATGTGGTATGGAACGGTATGACGCTGACTCCCGAGGTTACCGAAGCCATGGAATGCACCAAGGCGTATCTGAACAACGCCCAGGTAGTTGTTGTTTCCAAGGATATCGCTGACAGCATCAAGACGACGGCTGACGCAAGGGCGTTAGGATTTGCTGTTGAAGCCGGTTCCGCCGGTGAAGAAGCCGCCAAGGAGAATGGTCTTAATTTCATAAGCGTAACCAGCCAGGCTGACGCAGTTATGGAAGTTCAGGCCGGAACCTCGGGCGCATGCATCATAGACCTTTTGATGGCCGGAGCCATGATCGGTGACGGGACCAGTTATCCAAACCTGGCACATACCGTGGAGCTTACTACCGAAGAATACGGTATCGGCTGCAGGAAAGGTTCCGACCTGGCGGAGTACATCAACAAGCAGTTAAAGGCCTACTATGATGACGGAAGTCTTGCGCAGACCGCAAAAACCTACGGCGTACAGGATGCCTTGATCGCACAGTGAAAAGGATGAGGTTTTTCAATGTTTTGGACAGTTACATTATCTCTGCTTGAAGGTTTTTTGGCTACGTTAAAACTGTTCGTCCTGACCCTTGCATTTTCACTGCCTTTGGGACTGTTGATATGCCTGGGATGTATGGGCAGGCTTCGCGTCCTAAAGACTATTCTCAGATTCATCATCTGGGTGGTACGCGGTACACCGCTTATGCTGCAGCTGCTTGTGATCTATTACGGCCCCGGCATCTTTTTCGGCGTTAATGTGTGGGGCACATCAGGTAACGGCAGGTTTCTGGCGGCGCTCATAGCGTTCGTGATCAATTACGCCTGCTATTTTTCCGAAATTTACAGGGGCGGCATTCAGTCCATTCCTGTCGGGCAATACGAGGCGGGGCAGGTGCTGGGCATGACGAGACGGCAGATATTCTTCAAAGTCATACTGCTGCAGCTGATCAAGCGCATAGTCCCGCCTATTTCAAACGAAGTAATAACTTTGGTCAAGGATACTTCCCTGGCGAGGGTTATCGCTGTTTATGAGATCATTTGGAACGGGCAGGCCTTCATCAAGAGCAGCGGCATCATCTGGCCCCTGTTCTATACAGGCGCGTTTTACCTGCTATTCAGCGGGCTGCTTACACTTATCTTTGGACGCATAGAGAAGAAATTATCGTATTTTAGATAAAGAGGATAACTATTCATAACTATTCTGCTAGTACATCGATTCTTAAATAACTGGACCGAATGCTTGACGGCTTTAGCGATAGCACACGCCTGAAAGCCTCGCCGTAGCCCGCTACGTCTGCGTTTTCAGACATGTACTCTCGGGCAAGCATTCGGCGCATTAGTCCA
>JAILRI010000171.1 GCA_024698555.1 Lachnospiraceae bacterium | reverse complement strand
GATTACTCTGGCTATGTACCTAGGGTTCAGGCAACCGAAAATGCCAACATCCCCATGATCTGGACAAATGATAATGTTGAAAAGCTGCTTGCTAGTATTGATCTGGCTTCACCTGTCGGGAGAAGAAATTATGCTATTTTTCTTCTGATCGCTGAATTGGGTATCAGAGCCTGTGATATTAATGCATTGAAGGGAAGTGACATTGACTGGGATAAGAAAACCATACACTTTGATCAAGAAAAAACAGGCGATCTAAATGTATTGCCTCTCAGTGATCGTGCCGGATGGGCAATCATTGATTATGTACGATACGCTCGTCCCAAAGTCGATTCCCCATATGTTTTTCTAACCTGTAATGCTCCGTATACACAGCTTGGGAAAACAACGGCAGTCAATGCATTGAAACAACAGATGCAGATTGCAGGAATCAAACCCAGCACTCCCGGAGCGAAGACTGGTATACATTCCCTTCGGCACTCATTGGCAAGAAAGCTGCTCGATAAAAATGTTCCTCTTGAAGATATCGCTGATATCATGGGTCATACTGAAGTCGTGTCAAGCTCTCCTTATCTGAAGATAGATGTAGAAGGTCTACGTGGCTGCGCTCTTTCCCTGAAGGAGGTGGCTGAATATGTATGATCCTTTAAAGAAAAAGGACTATATCTATTCTGGAAAGCTCGGTCCACATATATCTGACTTCATTGTCGAGAAACGTGCTTTCGGGTGCTTATACAATACCGAGGCAAAAAAGCTCAGCGAATTTTCACGTATGACCTTGAATTATGATTTCCCAGATGATACGCTTACACAGGAAGTGGTTGAAGCTTGGCTTACAAGAAGGCCGACCGATGCAGACAAAACGCTTTACTCTCGCTTTGGGGTAATAAAGGGTTTTGCGGATTATATGGTTCGCCACGGATACGAGGCTTTTGTTCCTTTGTCTTCCAATCTTCCGAAACTTCATACCCAAGGCTATGTTCCGTATGTTTTTACGCATGAAGAAATTCAAAGGTTTTTCGATGTTTATTCTGAAGAAACCAGCTATCATTGCGCCTATGATAAGCGATTTCGTGTCATGATGAGGATGATTTTTGAAATCCTTTATTGCTGTGGTTTGCGTATGTCGGAAGCAACCGAGCTGACAAGCAAAGATGTTGATTTGCAAGGCGGAATACTTACAGTGCGGTTTGCAAAATTCGAGAAATCTCGTTATGTGCCTATGTCATCCGATGTGATTGCTGACCTTACGTCGTATATGAATTCCTATATACATGAGCCGTTCTTGTTTCCGGGAAGAACAGGTAATCAACTCGGTAAGAATTCTGTTTATGGAGAATTCAGGCGTGTGTTGTTGGCTGCGGGGATACCTCATCATGGACGCGGAAAAGGTCCTCGGGTTCACGATTTTCGTCACACTTTTGCCTGTCACTGTCTGCATCGTTGGATTAAGCATGGAATCCCTGTTTCTTCTGCGTTACCCCGCCTTTCGACTTATCTGGGGCATAACGATATGGCAGCAACGGAAAAATACCTGCATATGACAGCAGAGGTTTATCCGGAAATTTCGGAAAAACTCAGTCTGAAGTATGGGTATCTCATTCCGAAGGAGGTGCAATTGTGAAGCAGACCGATTTTGGAGTTCAGATGACCAGCTTTTTTACGATGTATCTCCCCACAAGGAGAGATCTCAGCGATAACACCATTTCATCGTACAGGGATACGTTTAAACTCTTGCTTTCTTTCTCTGAAAGTGTAAATGGCATTCCTGCGGATAAGCTGAAACTGAAAGACTTTACAGAACCCTTTGTCAGCAACTTCATTAATTGGCTCGCTGAAAGCAGGGGTAACAGTGCGGCAACTCAGAAGCAGCGACTCGCGGCCATCCATGTATTCGTGAACTACTTAAAGACAAGAGTCCCGGATTATCTGCTCGAATACCAACGTATTCTTGACATTAGAGTCATCATGCATCGTCAGCCGGATGTTGGCCATTTTACGGCATCACAGGTCGAATCTATCTTAGCGGCTCCGGATGTTTCAGATCCCTATGAGCGCAGAGATATGGTTCTCATGTCCCTGATGTATGACAGCGCAGCGCGTGTTCAAGAGATATGCGATCTGACAGTTAAAGACCTTCGTCTTCGTAAGCCTTACGCTGTTTCAATTACAGGGAAAGGTGATAAAACCGCCGTAGTTCCTCTGATGAAAGAAACTGCTGAGGTGGTAAAAAAGTATCTTTCAGACACAAAACTGGATCGCCCGGAAAAATGTGATTCTCCGCTGTTTACGAATCATCGTGGGGAGAAACTCACTCGCGCTGGAGTAACATATATTTTGAAAAAATACTGTAATAAGGTGCGTAAAAGCGATCCGTCTTTTCCGAAAAAAGTATCTCCACATATGCTCCGCCACTCGAAAGCCATGCATATGCTTCAGGCTGGCATTGCCTTGAGCTACATTCGTGATTTTCTGAGGCATTCTCACATCACTACGACTCAGGTTTACGCTAAGGCAGATGTGGAAATGCGCCGTACAATTATTGAAGAATCTGCACCTAAGGTAGTTCCTGATCTGCCTGACTGGCGTAACGATGCTTCTCTCATGGCAATGCTCAACAACATAAAGTAACATTATTCTATCCACCTAATAGTGCCTCCTGTGAAGAAGGCACTATTTTTATGGATAGTTATTCTTGACAGGAGGTTGATATTTCATGAAGAAAAACAAGCAACTTTCCATATCCAATCAATCATCATTACCCTTGCCGCCGCCCTCACAGCCTGACCTGATTTTCAGCGTAACGGGCTCAGCCACAAGTGGTACATTATTGCCGCCTGTCCCGGCTCTGCTGCAAAGCGTCTGACAGGTGTCATCTTCACGGATACGGACTCTTCCATCAGTCGGATGATTCTCCACGGAGAGCGCCGCCGGAACGACACCGGCTCGAAGTGTGGGAGATACCTCTTCCTCGTAGCCGATGCTTCGTGCCTTTGCGCTGTGTTCTGTTGAAAAGCCTGCCGCCTGCAGGACACCGTTTCTTCCGGTAGACATCCCGCAGTTCACACCGAGCGTTGCCGCCGTATCATCGGTGACCGTGGCGTTATAGCCGTCAATGCCGACTGCATGAAGCACTGCCGGATGATTGCCGTGATCCTGTGCGACCAGTGCGAGTGCCTTTTCCTCTGTGATGCCGACGCCCGAGGTGCCCTGACAGTTTACGCAGAGGGTTCCACCTCCAGTGTCAGACCGCCCGCCTGTCTTTCCAGTGCCTTCTTCAGAACATCCGGCAGCT
>JAILRI010000229.1 GCA_024698555.1 Lachnospiraceae bacterium | reverse complement strand
GAAAAAACTTTTTTCTTCATGACGATCCTCCTATTTCACCTTGATCTTTATTGTTTTTGATGTTTTCTTATACATTCCCTTGGCCGAAACAGTAACTTTGATCTTATATGTACCCTTGGGCGCGCCCTTCTTTATGGTCACTGTCCCGTCCCTGTCAATAGATACGTATTTTTTAAGCTTTGAAGAGGACTTGTTCGTATATTTGACTGTTCCTCTGCTGCCGCTTACAGTGATGCTTACCGTCCGGTCGGCCTTTTTCAGTTTGGAATAACTGACCTTTTTGCTGCTGAAGTTTATTTCGGCAGTAAGTTTATTTACTACAGCCGCCTCAAGTTTGGACTCTCCTTTAAACCGCGTACATCCGAAGAAAGCCTCATCTCCCAGATAATCAAGTGTCTTGACGGTAGTCAGCTTCAACAGCTTAAAGCACTCATAAAAGGCCATGTCGCCAATAAAGGTTATACCCTTTTTAGCCTGAACAGTTGCAAGCTTGTAGCACCTGAAAAAAGCTTTATCCCCGATCGAGAGTTTCCCCTTTGCGGTAAATTTGGTAAGTCCCGAACAACCGGAAAAAGCTTCGTTTTCCAGATTGATCTTTCCCGCGCGTAAGGTCACTTTTTTCAAAGCCGTGCAGTTCTTAAACGCGCCTTCCCCGATTGTTTTCACACTCGAGGCTATATCCACGCCGGCAAGCGCGTCGCAGTTTATAAACGCGTATCTGCCAATGGAGACCACCGTACCCGGTATCGTTACGTTCTTGACCTTGTAATTATTGGCAAATGCCATATCTCCGATATATCTGACCGTTACCCCGTCTATCGTTTCGGGAACGATGACCTTTGAAACATCCGTAAGTGCTCCGTCATCAAACCATTCCAGGGTGCCGGTCGCAGGATCAAACTGCACCTTGCAGTCGCCGTATTCGTACCATTGTGACTCGGCCTGTGCCATAAGAGGTCCGGTCACGGCCAGAAACGCCGCAAGCAGGAACACGCCGGCAAGTATTTTTATTTTTACCATATCATCACCATATACTTTATTGTCTACTTTATTGTTACTATACACAATTCAAGATACTTATTTTGATAATAATACCATAATATGCCGAAACTGTCAAAAAAACTTGTCAAAAAGAAATCATTTATGATATAATTCAGTCCGTGTGTTTAAAAGAAAGGGAATAAAATGAAACGCGAAGATATCAGAAATATTGCAATTATTGCCCATGTTGACCATGGCAAGACCACACTTGTAGACTGTCTGCTGCGCCAAAGCGGCATATTCCGTTCCAATCAGGTAGTCGAGGAACGTGTTATGGACTCAAATGCCCTTGAACGCGAGCGCGGCATTACTATTCTTTCCAAGAATACCGCCATCAATTATAACGGCGTAAAGATCAATATCATCGACACCCCCGGTCATGCGGATTTCGGCGGTGAGGTTGAACGCGTACTGAAGATGGTAAACGGCGTAATACTGGTCGTTGACGCTTTTGAAGGACCCATGCCCCAGACGAAGTTTGTTCTAAGGAAGGCTCTGGAACTGGCTCTCCCCGTTATCGTCTGCATCAATAAGATCGACCGTCCCGAAGCAGACCCGTCACGTGTCATAGACGAAGTTCTCGAGCTCTTCATCGAGCTTGACGCCAGTGAGGAACAGCTCGACTGCCCGTTCGTGTACGCTTCTGCAAAAGCAGGAACCGCGATCCTTGAACTCTCCGATTCTCCGGAAAACATGAAGCCGCTGCTTGATACCATCCTTGAGTACATTCCGGCTCCCGAAGGCGACGAAACGGCCGGTACCCAGGTTCTCATCAGTACTATCGATTACAATGAATATGTCGGAAGGATCGGTGTCGGCAAGGTTGACAACGGCACCATCAAAGTCGGGCAGGACGCTGTGATCGTCAATTATCACAATCCCGATTCCGTTAAGAAGGTACGTATCAGCAAGCTGTACGAATTTGACGGACTGAAGCGCAACGAGGTCGATTCCGCTACCGTTGGTTCCATCGTAGCCATTTCGGGTATTGACGACCTGCACATCGGTGATACCATATGCTCGCCCGACGCGCCGAAGGCCATTCCTTTCCAGAAGATCTCTGAGCCTACGCTGTCGATGAATTTTGTAGTCAATGACTCTCCGCTTGCGGGTAAGGAAGGCAAATGGGTCACCTCCAGACACCTGCGTGACAGGCTCATGCGTGAGCTCAACACCGACGTTTCCCTGCGTGTAGAGGAAACCGACACTACCGAAGCCTTCAAGGTTTCCGGACGAGGTGAACTCCACCTGTCCATACTTATCGAGACCATGCGCCGTGAAGGCTATGAATTCGCGGTCAGCAAGGCCGAGGTCATTTATAAAACAGGCGAACACGGCGAGAAGCTTGAGCCGATGGAAAGAGCCTACATAGATGTTCCCGAAGAATTTGCCGGCAATGTCATCGAGAAGCTTGGCGGACGCAAAGGCGAGCTGCTGGGCATGTCCTCAGCTGCCGGCGGATATACGAGGCTTGAGTTTTCCATTCCTGCCAGAGGTCTTATCGGCTATCGCGGCGAGTTCATGACAGATACCAAAGGAAACGGCATACTCAACACCATTTTCGACGATTATGCGCCTTTTAAAGGTGATATCGCCTTCCGCAAGCAGGGAAGTCTCATAGCCTTCGAAGACGGCGAAAGTGTTACCTACGGACTTCATATCGCCCAGGAACGCGGTACGCTCTTCATCGGTCCCGGTGAAAAGGTATATGCCGGCATGGTAGTCGGCCAGTCCGGCAAAGGTGAAGATATAGAGCTTAACGTCTGCAAACGCAAACAGATGACCAATACCCGCTCTTCCGCTGCCGACGAGGCGCTGAGGCTCACGCCTCCCCGTATCCTCTCTCTGGAGCAGGCGCTTGAATTCATTGACAGTGACGAACTGCTGGAGGTCACTCCGAAGTCCTTGAGGATCCGTAAAAAGATACTGGACAGCACCATGAGAAAAAGAGCGAACAGATAAAATAATAGTACAAAAAAGCGGAAGTCCTTCAGGGCTTCCGTTTTCCGTTCTGTCTCATTTTATCGAGCGTTACCAGCGCATTGGCTATATGCTTGTCACTGTTGTTCATAGCGGTTATGATCCTGGTGTGCAGGAATTTCTCAAAGCTGTCTATATCCGAAACCTTCGATCTGTTCAGTATCCTTACCGCGTATTTCTTGAGCAGCCCACCCTCCTGATCCGGTTCCGCCACGGCCAGCTTAAGTATTTTCTTATGCTCCGCCGTATTCAGCGCTTCCAAAGTCGGTTCTCCGTACCATGAAAAAACAGCGGCCACCCTGTCAAGTACGGCTTTCTCCTGCTCCTTCGGTTCACAGGTATTGTCTGAAGGATAAAGCCCTGAAGGTCTGATGCAGCCGTTTTTCAACAGCATATCAGCGATCTTTGGATAGAAAAAGGCATTTTCCGAGATCTGCGTTTCATTGTCAAATACTGGCTCATTGAGCAGAAACAGAGAATATATCTGGCTCCATAGAAGTATCGATTCCAGCCTGAGAGCCGAGATGTCCTTATTTTTCATGCTCATACATACGTAATGCGCCGCCTCGGTAATATCGGAAAGCCTGAATATCCCGCGCATGGCTTCCAGACTCTTGTTATATGCGGTTTCGGTAACAGCGCTTCTGTTATCAGTCAGCAGTTCACAAAATCTTACAGGATCCTCATTCAGCTTTTGCAGCGCCTGAGTGTATTCTCCCTGAGGGAGCATCCCGTTTTCAGGTTTCAGATTTATGATCGCGGTCTCACCCCACCCCAGCAGCCTGGCAAGCGGCTTTTTCCCGATATTGTACCGGGCAAGCATCCCGTCAAGTTCCTCTGAGGACATTCCGTGAACATCATTTTCATAATCAGTCATACTAATTCCTTAAAAATTTCCTACTATCCATGGTATCAGGTAGGTCGCGCTGCACATGATAACCGTAGCGAGCAGCAGTCCCAACAGTATGGCAGGAAACGCTTTTTTAAACCTGATCTCCAAAAGCGAAGCGATCAGGGCACCGGTCCATGCGCCCGTACCGGGCAGGGGTATGCCTACGAACAGCACCAGCCCCCAGAATTCGTACTTCTGTATACGATCCGACTTGCCCATGGATTTTGATTCCATTTTCTCGACTAAAGGCCTGAATACCTTTGTCTTTTTCATCCATGTGAAAATGGGTGTGATAAACCGGAGAATAAACGGAACCGGTAAGATATTGCCGGCGAGACAGATGATGACAGCTTTCCACACCGGGATGCCCAGCAACGGCGCTGCGATCAGACCACCCCTCAGTTCTATAAGGGGCAGCATGGAAATGAAAAACACTACCAGCTCCTTAGGAAGCCACGGAAATGTCGCGGCAAACCAGGAGCCAACTTTTTCTGCCATAATAAACTAACCTCTTATCCCTGAGTATTGGGCTTGTAAGTGGGAACCAGTTTTTTCACCAGTGTCCTTATATTGTCGGGCTCGGTAAGCACAACTCTGTAGAGCTCGCTTAGATTTTCGAGGAATTTCTCTTCATCGATCTCTATTGGTCTTCCGATGAATATCAGCTTGTTGGCAGTATCACGCATGCCCTCTTCCTTCATCAGAAGCTCCTCATACAGCTTCTCTCCGGGACGCAGACCTGTAAACTTGATGTCTATGTCACGGTAAGGCACATAGCCCGAAAGCCTGATCATGTTTTCGGCCAGATCCAGTATCTTCACCGGCTCACCCATGTCCAGAACGAATATCTCACCGCCCTTTGCATACGCGCCGGCCTGCAGTACCAGAGATACCGCCTCGGGAATGGTCATAAAATACCTGATGATATCGGGATGAGTGACCGTAACCGGTCCTCCTTCTTCTATCTGCCTCTTAAAAAGAGGTATGACGCTTCCGTTGCTTCCGAGCACATTACCGAACCTTACCGCCACGAACTCGGTATTGGAGCGCTTGTTGTAAGTCTGGACGATCATCTCGCAGAGCCTCTTGGTCGCGCCCATGATGTTGGTGGGATTGACCGCTTTATCTGTAGAGATCAGGACGAACTTCTCAACTCCGCTCTCATCGGCCGCCCGGACTGTCTTGAGCGTTCCGAACACGTTGTTCTTTATAGCCTCATTGGGGCTGACCTCCATGAGGGGAACGTGCTTATGGGCAGCTGCATGGAATACGATGTTGGGTCTGTATTCTTCAAATATACGCTTTATCCTGAGCGTATTTCGCACTGATGCTATAAGTACCACCAGATCCAGTTCCGGATGGGTTATCTTCAGTTCCTGCTGAATATCATATGCATTGTTCTCATAAATATCGACTATGATCAGTCTGCCTACTCCGTGACCGGCCAGCTGTCTGCATATCTCGCTGCCTATGGATCCTCCGCCTCCGGTGACGAGAGCAGTCTTTCCAACCACATAGCCCATGATGGAATCGAGATCTATCTCTATGGGATCACGCCCGAGCAGATCCTCTACTTCTACATTGCGGACCTTCGAAAGCTCGCCTTCGCCCTCTACTATTTCCCTTATGCCAGGAAGTATCTTCAGCGCGCATTCCGTAGTCTTCGCGATATTGATGATGCTGCTGATCCTTTCACGCTTTGCGGAAGGGATGGCTATGATTATCTCGTTGATATTGTATTTTTCGACATACCGGGGAATCTCATCCGTAGTTCCCACTACCTTGATACCCTGGATATAATTACCGATCTTATTGACATCGTCATCGAGTACGCAGGATATGGTCTTGCGCAGATCCTCATTGGCGATCATCTCCCTGATGATCATGTTTGCGGCTTCTCCCGCGCCTACGATCATAACATTGTTGCCTGTCTTACGGTCGCGTACACGGCGTCTTGCGAGCTTAATTGCTCTGTAGCCGAATCTGGTAGCTCCGACAAAAGCGGTGATACACATAAAATACAGCAGATAACAGCTTCTCGGAATGATCCAGGGTGAAATGAGCTGTAATCCGATATAATACAGTCCCGATGAGATAGCACAGGCGATGATCACATTTTCCAGCTCATTGATACTCGCAAACGTCCAGATGCTGCTATACAGCTTGAACAGAAAGAACACAACCACCGTGACGGCCATCTGTATCGGAAGGTATGAGATCATATTCTCAAAGAAGTCTTCCTGTATGGATTCAAAGGTAAGGTTGAACCTTAACAGCAATGAAGCGACGGAGGCCGCCCCTACCATCATGATATCAACTACGACCAGAAAAAGTCTGCGTATAAAAAGACGATTGTCCTTAAAAACATTTTTCATGAACCGATACTCCTTAACCCCCAAAAAAAGGGCATCGAAACAACCGATGCCCCATCTTAAACGTGTGTGACACGATTCGAACGCGCGACCTTCTGATCCGTAGTCAGACGCTCTATCCAGCTGAGCTACACACACATTACGGCCATGCCTCTTCCCGAATGACCATCAGTTATGATAACACTAAAACAAATCCTTGTCAACAATAATTTTCAGTCACTTTCTGCGTTATAATAATCAAGTCTCGCCTCCGTCAAAAAGCCCATTTGATCATATATATGGCATGCTGCGGCGCTCAAGGTGCTTACCTGGAGCTTAAGCCTTGCACCGGGAAATCTTAAAGCAGTCTCCTTGACCAGTTCATTCATGATCAGCTTTCCGATCCCTAAATTGCGATACTTTTCCTCCACTTCAAAACCGTAAATAAATACCGTTCCCGCGGAAGCGGTCTTATCATATTCCGCAAATATGCGCCCGATCGGTTCAGGCGTATCTTCAG
>JAILRI010000160.1 GCA_024698555.1 Lachnospiraceae bacterium | reverse complement strand
TCCGCATCCGTTGCCATGTTCATGAATGAAAGCTCAAAACTCACCGAGCTGTCAAAGAAGTTAAGGAACGAACACCACTCCTCAAATATCTCAGTCTTATCCTCCTGTAGCGCCAGCTGGTAGTTGATATCCTGAAACTGTATGGTCTTCGTGTAATAATCATTCCCTATCCTGCATATCCCGTCCTTGAACATACGCTCAAAAGGTATGGACTGCTGGGCCGTCTTGGGAATTCCGTCATCCTTTGTCGCATCTTCTATGACCTTACGGATTTCCTTCTTCTCTGCCCGGCTCAAATGCGCAGGCATCTCGATATCTCTTTTGGGCTTCTTCCTAAAAAAAGTCATCAAGGTTCTCATCCCCTCCTTTTCTTTTTTTTTTCTCCGGCTTCATCGCCAGAGAGTACATAACGATATTTTTGATATCGCGCTTTGCTCCCGCATATCTCTCGATCGCGGAATAATGATTGTCTGTCTTATACGGTCGCTCCTTGGGTCTTATGAAGGTAGCTTCGATAAAATGTCCCAAAAAGACTTCAAGCGGCTGTCCATGCTTTTCGTACATTGCCAGGAAAAAAAACGGCATCATTATCACCATCATCCCCATGGCAGCTGTACTCACACTTCCTATATGTTTCAACAGGAAGAATGACGGCACTCCGAAGAGCGCCGCCACTGAAAAGCAGACCAGCTGTCTTTTTGTCAGATTGAACATCACCTTGCTCTTTACCTTCGTAAGATCCCTCGGTACCGAAATATATGATGCTGCCATATGTTATTCCTTTCTGCTGCTCTAGTGTGCATGAAGTATGCTCTTGGCTACCGATCCTGTCTTAAACAGTGTGAATGCCAGCAGGATCGTGTAACCCATGACTCCCCACAATGATCCTACAATGTCTGTTGTGAAGGATACTCCCTGTATCAGCACTGCATATATGCCCACACAGATCATGATGAGGAATCCCTGCAGTCCTATTGCAAACAGAGACCTCATGTAATTCTGGCCCATCATGCTCTGTTCCCTGTTTCCAAAGGTTGCAAAGGGAATGGGTGCCAGGCTTACCATCAGATAGATCTCTATCATCCTTGCGTAAATGATTACAAAAATAATCACCGACATGATGTATATAAGGAACTGCACCACGAAGGTCTGCAGGAAGATTGTAAATAACGGCCCCAGCTCCATTGCTTCCAGGGTTGTCTGCATACCTGCAAGCGTACTGGCATCTATGGCCGTGCTGCCGGATATCAGGCCTCCTGACTGCTGTACCACATAACCGGCAACATCGAACACAGCCATCGTTATGTTCATGGTATTGCTTATAAGTGTTACAGCCACAAAGGTCTTGAATATCCATTTCCAAAAGATAAATGTCTCGAAATTAGCCAGGTTGTTGTGGCTGATGACCAGCTGGATCAGCTCATAGCAGGCGATGAACGTTAGCAATATGCCGGCGATCGGCATGATCACGTTCTCTGATAATGACCTGACCATGTTGAACACTCCCGGTGCAAAAGAGGCAGGTGTCGCACTAACCTCTGTGGTTATCTGCGCCACCTGCGTATTCACCGAATCAAAAGTATTTCCAAGGTTGTCCATTATGCCGGATATGAGCATTTCCTTCAGCCAGTCGGTTATCTGCTGAAGTATGCTGTCCACTTATTACCTCCTTAGAACAATCCTGAAAGCACCGGAACAAGCGTAGTTCCGATAAGAGCGATGCCACCACCGGCCATGAGCTGCTTCATTCCCTGGCTCTTGCTTCCGGGGTTGTCGTTACCGTAACCCTCCATGAGGTTTATACCGCCCCAGAGGCCGAGACCTGCACCAAGTGCGATTACGAGTGTCTGTAAAACTGTGATAGAACTCTGAAAAAATGCCATGATTTCATTTTCCAAAATCGCAGTTTATGTTGATAGTTAGCATTTTGATAGAACCGGAAGAGAAGAGAGCCTGATCATCCATTCCTCAGTGCTCCTCTTCACTGCGATCTTGGATTCTCCTTTTCTGAAATGACTTCCGGCTCTGTTTTCCATATTCAATTGTCTTTTCCGGTGCCCGTCGACTGACACCGGAATATGCGCGCATAAAAAAATCACCCTGTTGCCAGAGTGGATGTATAGTAAAAAAGCACCGGATTTCCGGTACTCTCTTGCTATTAAGGATAAATTAAACTGCTATGACCATGTATTCATCGTTATCATTCAATACAAGATCATGTCTCATGTATTTCTCAACATCGAACCA
>JAILRI010000226.1 GCA_024698555.1 Lachnospiraceae bacterium | reverse complement strand
TAAGTACACTGCAGACAGTTATGAAATAGATTTTGACGATCTCGAACAAAAGCTGGCAGATCCGCAGACGAGCCTCATGATCTTCTGCAATCCCCATAATCCAATTGGCATCATATGGGATAGAGAGACGATCGCAAGGATAGGAAGCCTGTGCGCAAAGTATCATGTAACGGTCATTTCCGATGAGATCCATTGCGATATAGTAAGACCGGGGATGGGTTATGTGCCGTTTCCTTCGGCTTCGGATGAATGCGCGGATATATGTATACAATGTATCGCGCCTACAAAGGCCTTTAACATCGCCGGACTGAACACAGCGGCGGTATGTATCCGGAATCCCTTCTTAAGGCATAAAGTGTGGCGCGCCCTTAATACGGATGAAGTGGCTGAGCCAAACGCTTTTGCCATTACCGCCGCGGTTGCCGCGTTTGAGGAAGGCGGAGAGTGGCTTGACGGGCTGTGCGAATATGTCTTTGAGAACAAAAGGCTCGCGGAAGAGTTTGTTTCAGGCGGGATCCCGGGGATCAAAGCTGTGAGAGGAGATGCCACTTATCTGATCTGGCTGGATGTTTCGGACATTTGTGAAGACGGTAATCTCCTGAACTTATTTTTACAGGAGCATACCGGGCTGATGCTTTCCGACGGCAGCATATACGGAAAAGGCGGCAGACAGTTTTTAAGGCTTAATGTCGCGTGTCCGCGGGAAAGGCTCACTGACGGTCTCACAAGACTGAAAAACGGCGCAACGGGGTTCGTGCGCGACCGGGCATGATATAAATGAAAGTATTAAATTATAATTTTGAGGTTTTTTATGCTTAATCTTAAGGATATAGTAAAGGTTTACAAGATCGGCGAGAGCGAAACACAGGCGTTAAAGGGTGTGAGCCTTGAACTGCGTGAAAATGAGTTTGTGTCTATACTCGGCCCTTCGGGCTGCGGCAAGACCACTCTTTTGAATATCATCGGAGGTCTGGATAAATACACTTCCGGAGATCTGGTGATCAACGGTATTTCCACAAAGAATTACCGTGACAGGGACTGGGATTCCTACCGTAATCACAGGGTAGGTTTCGTGTTCCAGAGCTATAATCTGATACCGCACCAGAATGTGCTGGCCAATGTAGAGCTGGCGCTGACCCTTTCCGGCGTTTCAAAAAAGGAACGCAGGCGCAGGGCCAAAGAAGCCCTGATAAAGGTAGGGCTGGGTGATCAGCTGAAGAAGAAGCCAAACCAGCTCTCGGGCGGTCAGATGCAGAGAGTGGCTATAGCGCGCGCGCTGGTCAACAATCCCGACATACTGCTGGCAGACGAACCGACCGGAGCGCTCGATACCGAGACCAGCGAACAGGTCATGAATATACTGGCTCAGATCGCGGCTGACAAGCTCGTAGTCATGGTAACTCATAATCCCGAGCTGGCGATGGTTTACTCCACCAGGATCATCAGGCTGCTCGACGGAAAGGTAATTTCCGATTCGATGCCGATCGGGGAGGAAGCGGGGGATGAATCATCAGCTGCAGCCTCGGATATGGTTGCCGGAACTGTCAATAAGGAAATGGAACAAGGGGGAAAGAGCGCCCTTACTGATTCAGAAGGAAAACGTAACGGTCATAAACCCAGATACTGGCTCGATAACTCAGGAACAGGCACGGATACCGTGAGAACCGATGAGTGCGCGCAGGCAGTTTCCGAAGAAGGAGCTTTGCAGACAAAAACTTCCGGACAGGACGCGGCGAATGCCTCACAGGCTGCTTCCGGTACAGGGGCTCCCGCAAAGGATCCCGCAAACCGGCCGGTAAGCGATACTGCCGGTTCTGAGGTTTTATCGGAAAAGGATAAAAAGAAACAGGCTAAGGCACAAAAGGCTCAGGAAAGGAACAGGGCGAAGGAAGAAAAGGCACTGCTCAAGGCTATGCGGCCTCCGCGGACATCGATGAAGCTTTTTACCGCACTGGGACTGAGCATGAACAATCTGCTGACCAAAAAAGCCAGGACCATACTTACAGCTTTTGCGGGAAGTATTGGTATCATCGGTATCGCTCTGATACTGTCGCTGTCCAACGGCGTTCAGGAATATATCGACAGGGTGGAGGAGGATACGCTTTCGAGCTACCCGGTGACCATAGAAGGCGCCAGCATCGATATGACCAGCGTCATGACCTCCTTCCAGGAATCCTCTTCAAATGTCGAGAAGCACGAGCCGGGACAGGTATATACCAACGCGATCATGAACAGCATGATCAAGGTGATGATCCGTGAAGCAAAGACCAATAATCTGGCGGATTTCAGAAGATATATAGAGGATAACCGCTCCAGATTTGATAAACTGACATCGGATATTTCCTATCTGTATTCCACCCCTTTAAACATATACAGATCAGATGTTGAAACGGAAGTTTTCCAGGTCAATCCCCAGCAGGTGTTTAAAAAGCTTGGCATGGGGCGGGCCGGGGGCAGCATGGGATATATGACTACTGACGTATTTACCAGACTGATCGACAATGATGAGCTGCTTGAACAGCAGTACAGCATACTTAAAGGGCGAATGCCCAGAAGCTATGACGAAGTCGTAATGATCGTAAGTAATAATTATGACGCTGTAGATTTTACATTTTACGCTCTGGGAATGCTTGATATCGAAGAACTGAAGGAAATGTTCGGCAGGGTTTCCGCGGGTGAAGAGGCGGATCCGCCCGAAACCCGGTCTTATTCCTATGACGAGATCCTGAACATGAGCTTCAGACTGATGATCAATACTGACTATTTTGAAAAACAGGAGGACGGAACCTGGGCTGATAAGTCGGATGATGAGGTTTATATGATCAACAGGCTTAAGGAAGCTCCCGAGATCAAGGTGGTAGGAATACTGCGTTCGGAATCCGATGCTGCCATGAACAATCTGTCGGGAATGATAGGCTACAGGACCGACCTGATGGATTATCTGATAGAGCGGATCAATGATTCCGAGATCGTTAAACAGCAGAAGGATCATCCCGACATTGATGTATTTACGGGTATTCCCTTTGATACGGGCGAGGAACAGGAACCGCTTACCATGGATATGCTGCAGGCGTTCATCATGACGCTTCCCGCCGAGGAGCAGGCTGCTACCATGGAATCCCTGCAGCAGATGCGGGATTACGGGATGGATGACGCGAGGATACTTGAGGCGTTTTCCACCATGATGAGCGGTGCTTCCACGGACGCAACATATGATGGTAATCTCTCAAAAATGGGAGTATCGGATATTGAATCGCCTTCAAGTATAAATATTTATCCGAAGGATTTTGAATCCAAAGATTCCATCATGAAACTGGTGGACGAGTACAACGAAGGACTTGATGAAAAGGATCAGATAAAGGTTACCGATTATATCGGTCTCATCATGTCTTCAGTCACTACCATCATCAATGCCATAAGTTATATACTTATCGCATTCGTAGCTATCTCACTGGTGGTGTCATCGATCATGATAGGCATAATCACGTATATTTCCGTGCTGGAACGTACAAAGGAGATAGGTATCCTGCGTGCTGTCGGAGCATCAAAGAAGGATATTTCCCGGGTGTTTAACGCCGAGACTCTGATCATCGGCTTTACTGCCGGTTTTTTGGGGATCGTTATAGCAGAGTTTATGCTCATCCCCATCAACGCCATCATCTACAATATCACCGAGATCAAGAATATAGCGGTGATGCCTCCGGTTGCGGCTGTGGCTCTGGTGGTGATCAGCATGCTGCTGACTTTTATTGCCGGCCTGTTCCCTTCGCGCATAGCTGCCAGGAAGGATCCGGTGGTAGCGTTAAGGACCGAGTAAAACACGTGTTTATAGCACATGTTTGCGAAAAGTCTTTGAATACGGACAAATACGGCCGTCTAAAATATGACTTGAATTAAATATAAGGATGCCATATAATATTCGATGTTAAAAATATAAGTAACGGAGATAATACCATCACGCTGTTATTTCCTGCGGGGTGGCTTTTAACCTGAAATGTCAGACCGGTATTTGCGCCGTGAGCCCTCACGAGAAGCAAGAAGGGCGCGATTTAAAAGGCGGGTAAGGCTTAAGAAAATAGCCGCCGTATCCGTCCTTTTTCTGATGTTCGCAGTATGCGTTACCGTGGCAGTGGCAATAACCGTCGGAATCGTAAGATTCGTGAAGTCCCGCAAAATGGTGGAGGAGCCTTACACTGCGGCACTTGCTTCCAATCTGGTGCTGGTGGACAATACCAAACAGGTTCCAAAGGAGGATGCGCCTGCCGGCGACTACTTTGCTCCTCTTTATGAAAATTCGGAGGACAGCGAGCTTGAAGAGTTTGATGACATCGACTATTACGCGGATATTTCACAGATAACGGGCGGCGATAAGGGACTGATAGTGGTGGATGCCGGGCATGGCGGCAAGGACAGCGGCGCGCTTGGATTCGGCATGATGGAAAAGGACCTGGTGCTGCAGATAGCTTTGCAGACTCGCAAGGCGCTTATCGCAAAGGGATACAGCGTTTATATGACCAGAGTGGACGACAGCTTCGTCGGACTCAAAGAAAGAGCTTCTCTGGCCAATTCCCTCGATCCCCTGGCTATGGTGAGCATACACCTGAATTCCTACCCGGAACTGGAATCCGTCTCGGGAGTGGAGGCGTGGACTTACGAGCGCAGCGGCTGTATAGAGCTTGCCCAGGCACTGACAGAGAAGGTTTCACTTGAGACCGGAGTGAAGAACAGAGGGGTCTATTACGCGACAAATCTGGTGGTGACGAGTAAGGCCAATATGCCTTCGGTCATTCTGGAATGCGGATACATTACCAATGAGCAGGAATCTGCCAATCTGGCTGATCAGGACTATCAGAAAAAGGTAGCTTTGGGTGTTGCGAAGGCAGTAGATGCTTTTGTGGGAGAGTACTATTAGAGTGCATTTTTACTGTGAAGAGCGGTCAGGCGGACAGCTCTATAGCAGGGTTTTATTATACAAGTTATTATCAGGAGGCGTTGTTATGACTAAGGTTGATATTTTTTCAGGTTTTCTGGGAGCAGGCAAGACCACTCTCATCAAAAAGCTTATTGCTGAGGCTTTTAAGGGCGAGAAGCTGGTGCTGATCGAGAACGAATTCGGCGAGATCGGTATAGACGGAGGGTTCCTGAAGGATTCCGGGATCGAGATCACGGAGATGAATTCCGGTTGTATCTGCTGTACTCTGGTGGGAGATTTCGGGGAGGCCTTAAAGAAGGTGATGAAGCAGTTCACGCCCGACAGGATTCTGATCGAGCCCTCAGGTGTCGGTAAGCTTTCGGATGTGATCAAGGCGATACAGGATGTGGCCGGTGAAGCCGGTATCACTGTCAACAATTTTATTGCCGTGGTTGATGCCGGCAAGGCAAAGATGTACATGAAGAATTTCGGAGAGTTCTTCAATAACCAGATCGAGTACGCCAAGACCATAATCTTGAGCCGCACACAGAACGTCAGCCAGGCCAAACTCGAAGAGACCATCGGACTTATCCGCGAGCATAACGACAAAGCGGTGCTCATTACCACTCCCTGGGATGAGCTGACAGGTGAGGCGATCCTCAAGGCGATGGAAGAAAAGTCGAACTTTGAGGAGGAACTTCTTGAGGCTGCCGGAATATGCCCCGAATGCGGACATCATCATGAGCATGGCGAGGAGTGCCATCACGATCATCATCACGACCATGACGAGGATGAGCATGAGCATCATCACCACGATCATGACGAGGATGAGCATGAACACCATCACCACGATCATGACGAGGATGAGCTTGAGCACCATCACCACGACCATGACGAAGACGAGCATGAGCATCATCACCATGATCATGATGAGGAGTGCGGATGCGGTCATCATCACGGGCATGAGGGACATCATCATGCAGATGAGGTATTTGCCAGCGTGGGTATTGAGACCGGGCGCAAGTACACAGAGGAAGAGATAAGTGAGCGTCTGGAGAAGCTGGACAGCTCCGCGTACGGCGTGATCCTTCGCGCGAAGGGTATTGTGGCTTCCACTGAAGGAGAGTGGATACATTTTGATTACACTCCCGGCGAGGCCGAAGTACGCCGCGGCTCAAATGATGTAATTGGCCGTATCTGTGTTATAGGAAGCCAGGTTAAGGAAGATATGATCAGAGAACTGTTCAAGTGATCATTTTATGAATAGTTTGAAATGTTTTATGATTGCAATTTATTGGGAGGTATACTATGGCTGAAGTACCGGTGTATGTGGTTACCGGTTTTCTGGAGGCCGGTAAAACGGATTTTATCCGCACCACTTTGGAAGACCCTTCGTTTGTCAACAAGGACAGGATACTGCTCGTGGTCTGTGAGGAAGGCATAGAGGAATATGACACGGAAGCCTTTGCCAAACGTGGGATATTTGTAGAGACCGTCGAGGGACTGGACGAGCTGACGGAGGACTTTTATAAACAGGCACAGTCAAAGCACCGTCCCGACAAGGTCATCTTCGAGCTCAACGGAACCTGGAAGATGGATGATTTTATGGAAACTCCCACTCCGCAGGAATGGGTTTTCGTGCAGTTCATATGTATCGTCAATGCCGAAACGTTTTCAAATTATCTGACCAATATGCGTTCCATGATCATGGAGCAGATAAAGTACAGCGATACCGTTATTTTCAACAGATGCACCAGACAGACCGACAGAGTATCGATCCGCAGGACCATCAAGCCCCTGAACCGCAAGGCTCAGATCATATATGAGGCAAAAGATGGGGAAGAACTCGGCGAAGAGGAGGAAGAGCCGCTGCCTTTTGACATCAGCGGTGACCGTATAGTCATCGAGGATGATGACTTCGGACTGTTTTATCTGGACGCCCTCGACAATCCCGGGCATTATACCGGCAAGGTCGTCTGCTTCAAGGCTCAGTACTATCATGATGAGAAAATGGGGAAGGGTCTGATGCTCCCCGGACGTTTCGCGATGCAGTGCTGCGCGGATGATATTGGATTTGTCGGGTTTATCGCGAGGCTTCCCTTTAGCCTCAAGGATTATGTGGCTACCGTAAACAACCGTGACTGGATATATGTCGAAGCGGAATTTAAAGTAGAAATGCGCAGGGAATACCGCGGCAAAGGCCCGGTGCTTTACGTGAAAAGCCTTAAAGCTGCCGAACGGGCGGAAGAAGAAGTAGTATATTTTACCTGATAAATATGACCGCTGTTTTCATTAAACCTTCGTTCATACATTAGTTCTTGACTATTGAACGATATGTGCTTATAATAGATAGCCGTGGGACATGAGGGGGCTGTGATCTGCTCCCGATGCGCGTACGGGATTAACTGCATAACCGGAGGTTTACATTGCTTAAAAGTATGACGGGATTTGGACGTTACGAGTCTGAAAACCTGCAAAAAAAGATAACTATCGAGATGAAGGCCGTGAATCACAGGTATTGTGAGATCTCCATCAGGATGCCGAAGAAGCTGGGATTTTTCGAGGCTTCCATGAGAAACCTTCTCAAAAAATATATCAACCGGGGCAAGGTCGATATTTTCATCAACTATGAGGATTATTCGGGAAGCTCGTCCTGCGTCAAATATAACGCGGATATAGCCAGAGAGTACTTTGAACAGATCAGGCAAATGGGAGAAGAGTTCGGCATTGACAACGATATTAAGGCTTCGACCCTGGCCAGATTCCCTGAAGTGTTCAATATAGAAGAACAGTCCGTGGATGAGGAAGAGCTCTGGAACTTTATAGAGGATGCCCTGACAAAGTGTGCCGAGAATTTTGTTAAAACACGTATTGATGAGGGAGCGCACCTAAAGGAGGATCTGGTCGGCAAGCTGGACAATATGGTCGGAATGATCGATCTGATCGAAAAAAGGTCTCCGGAGGTTGTTGATGAGTACCGCAATAGGCTGTACGCAAAGGTTGAGGAGCTCCTTTCAGATACCAAGATCGATCAGGGCATTCTGGCTACCGAGATTACGATCTTTGCCGATAAGATCTGCGTGGATGAGGAAACGGTGCGTCTTAAGGCTCATATCGCCAATATGAAGTCCACATTGAACGAAGCCGACAATGTCGGAAGAAAGCTTGATTTTATCGCACAGGAGATGAACCGTGAGGCCAATACGATCCTAAGCAAGGCAAGCGACCTGGAGATCACCAATACAGCGATCAATTTAAAGACAGATATAGAGAAGATCAGAGAACAGATTCAAAACATAGAATAAAGGAGTGTAATACTTATGATCCATCCTTCCTACAATGAACTTTATGAAGCGATCAACAAGGACCGTGACCATGACGATCCGCTGCTTTCCAGCCGTTATTCGGTATGTACGGCAACTGCCAGACGCGCGGAGCAGATCATCAGAGGACAGGAAACCTTCGCCAGTCCCAAATGCGATAAGCCGCTGTCCATCGCCATAGAGGAGATATATACCGGCAAGGTAAAGGTACTTAGTGAAGAGGAAGCTCTGGCCATGAAAGAGGCCGAGGAAGAATGAACAAATGTTAATTATTTGTGAATTTGAATTTTCTACTTGAATTTTATCTGATTTGAGGATAGAATGTTTAAGGTTTGGTAAAGAAATAATTCTTTATAAATTATCTAGGAGGTTTTTACAATGGCAAATGTAAGAGTTGCAATCAATGGTTTCGGCCGTATCGGCCGTCTTGCGTTCAGGCAGATGTTCGGCGCTGAGGGTTATGAGGTTGTTGCTATCAACGATCTGACCAGCCCTAAGATGCTTGCTCATCTTCTTAAGTATGATTCGGCACAGAAGCCCTACGCTCTGAAGGATACTGTTTCCTACAAAGAGGGCGAAGGCGATGGCGAAGGCTCCATCACCGTTAACGGCAAGGAGATCACCATTTACAAGAAGGCTAACGCTGCAGAGCTTCCCTGGGGCGAGCTCAAGGTAGACGTTGTCTTGGAGTGCACCGGTTTCTACACCAGCAAAGAGAAGGCTCAGGCTCATATCGATGCAGGCGCCCGCAAGGTTGTTATTTCTGCACCCGCAGGCAAGGATCTTCCTACCATCGTTTACAATGTAAACCATGAGACTCTTAAGGCTAGCGATACCATCATTTCCGCAGCCAGCTGCACCACCAACTGCCTTGCTCCCATGGCTAAGGCTCTTAATGATCTCGCTAAGATCAAATCCGGTATCATGACTACAGTTCATGCTTACACCGGCGATCAGATGATCCTTGACGGTCCTCAGAGGAAGGGCGATCTTCGTCGTTCACGCGCAGGAGCTATCAACATCGTTCCCAACAGCACAGGTGCTGCAAAGGCTATCGGCCTTGTTATCCCTGAGCTTGACGGCAAGCTGATCGGTTCCGCGCAGCGTGTTCCTACTCCTACCGGTTCCACCACCATCCTCATCGCTGAGGTTGAGAAGGCTGTTACCAAGGAAGAGATCAATGCTTACATGAAGAGCGTTGCAAATGAGAGCTACGCTTACAATGAGGATGAGATCGTTTCTTCAGATATCGTTGGCAGCACCTATGTTTCGATCTTTGATTCGACCCAGACCATGGTTGGCGCTAATAACCTTGTTCAGGTAGTTTCCTGGTATGACAACGAGAACAGCTATACTTCACAGATGGTTCGTACCATCAAGTACTTCTCAGAGTTAAAGTAATCATTAGTGATTAAGACCTTTGAGGGTCCGGTCTTTTGGACCGGACCTTCATCATATTTATGGAGGATATATACTATGGCACTGAATAAGAAATCAGTTGATGATTTTAATGCAAA
>JAILRI010000019.1 GCA_024698555.1 Lachnospiraceae bacterium | reverse complement strand
TATGGCATTCCTCCTATTTGGGTATATATAAATTATAATATATACTCAAACGGAAATCAACACCAAATTGCAGAAAAACTGCGGAAAATCAAAAGTTTTCTTGGAATCTGCCCGGCCTATTCTGAGTCAAAAAAGGTTTTGAGTAACTATTATACGACTTTAGGGATACCAAGGATGCAAACGGTAAGAAGATCAGAAAGCAGTTGGAAGTAGATTTCGTTGTAAACCAGGGAGACAAAATGTTTTTTAAAAGAAAACAAACACTAAGAGCTATGCGGACTCAGCACAAAAAACCGGCGTAGTTGAATTTGTGCAGCATCACCTGATGCCCGAAGATATCTACCGGCTTGCCTTCGCTAAGGCCGTCTGCGATCTGATGAGCGCCATCGATGAGTTTGTCGATGAGGCCGGGCTGTACCGGAAATGTGCCGTGTGAAGGATAAACCTCATCAAAACGATCTTTTAAGCTGAGAAGTTTTTCCATGCTTTCTATGTAACTGCCGAGATCCCTGAACTTTCCGAACATGAAGATGTTGCCGTCCTGGACGGAATCTCCGGCGATAAGCGCCCTGTGTCCGATATCAAGTATCGCAACACTTCCGGGGGTATGTCCCGGGATATCAATGATCTCGAGCTTTCTGTTTCCGAGATCAATGATGTCACCTTCGCCGATAGGAATGATCGTGCCTGTTCCGCCGGCTTCCCGGAAGTTTTCTTCTTCGGCGGGGCTCATATAGCACTTTTCAAACGCTGCGTTTCCCGAAATATGGTCGCGGTCGGCATGAGTATAGAGCATTTCGAGCGGCTTTTTTGTGACTGCTTTGGCAAGCTCCGCCGCATCGGGCGTATTCATGCCGCTGTCTATGAGCAAAGCCTTTTCCTCACCCTCCAGGACAAAAAAACGTACCATTCCGTCTTCAATTCTCCAGGTATTATTATTGATCATAATTGTTTCAGCCATATGATTACCATCCTTTTACGCCTTTTATGCGGTTGTTTATTTAATACAAAATATTTCATGTGCCATCACTATTGCCTTTATACATAGTATAAATCATCTTTCTGCAATAGTCAAAAAAGCTGTCGCAGACAATAAAATGCTGCCTTTCGGCAATATGATCCGGTGGCGTACAAATATCCGCTTGACAAATGATACACATAGGTATATTCTTTCCTTAAACTCTTATTCAGAGTGGCGGAGAGTAAAAAACTCTGTGAAGCCACGACAACCCCGTTGATATTCAGCGGAAGGTGCCAAGTTGAGCGAGCGATCGAACAATAAGAGGATTATGAATACACTTCGTCTTCAAATCCGTTCGGGGCTTGCCGGACGGTTTTGCATTATTAAGACATTTTTTTGAAAGGAGAATCAATCATGGAAAGACGTTTATTTACTTCAGAATCGGTCACAGAAGGACATCCGGACAAAGTATGTGACCAGATATCTGATGCCGTACTTGACGAGATGCTGCGTCAGGATCCCGAAAGCCGCGTGGCATGCGAAACTGCATGTACTACAGGCCTGGTGCTGGTCATGGGAGAGATTACGACCAAGGGTTACGTTGACATTAAAAAAATAGTCAGGGAAACAGTGCGCGAGATAGGTTATGACGATGCCGATCTGGGTTTCAGCGCCGACTCGTGCGGTGTTTTGGTGGCTATTGATGAACAGTCGAGCGATATCGCCATGGGCGTGAATAAAGCGCTGGAAACAAAGGTAAGCATGGGAAGTACTCTCGAAGCTGAAGCCGAGGCCAATAAACAGTACGCGTCAGCCGATCCCGATAATGTGGGAGCAGGTGATCAGGGCATGATGTTCGGATATGCCACCAATGAGACGGATGAGTACATGCCTTACGCCATCTCTCTGGCACATAAGCTTACCAAACAGCTTGCGAAAGTCAGAAAGGACGGCACTCTTGCATACCTGCGTCCCGACGGCAAATCACAGGTCACTGTTGAATATGATGAAAACGGCAAGCCTGCAAGACTGGATGCAATAGTCATTTCTACCCAGCACAGCCCTGAAGTGACACAGGAAAAGATTCATGAGGACATCAGAAAATATGTTGTCGATCCGGTCGTTCCGGACAATATGACAGATAAGGACACCAAATACTATATCAATCCCACCGGACGCTTTGTTATCGGAGGTCCTGCCGGCGATTCCGGTCTTACCGGACGCAAGATCATAGTGGATACCTATGGAGGTTCCGCTCCTCACGGCGGCGGAGCGTTCTCCGGCAAGGATCCGACCAAAGTGGACCGTTCCGCATGCTATGCGGCACGCTATGTCGCCAAGAACATAGTTGCGGCAGGTTTGGCGGATAAGTGCCAGATACAGCTTTCTTACGCTATCGGCGTTGCCACGCCGATATCGATCAATATCGATACCTTTGGAACAGGAAAGCTTTCCGACGGTAAACTGCTTGAGATCATCCGCGAGAATTTCGATCTGAGGCCTGCCGGCATCATAAGGATGCTTGACCTGCGCCGTCCGA
The DNA here is from genome assembly GCA_024698555.1 of Lachnospiraceae bacterium. Lineage (GTDB taxonomy): Bacteria > Bacillota > Clostridia > Lachnospirales > Lachnospiraceae > RUG11977. Next base: position 31,608 of record JAILRI010000019.1, on the reverse strand, counting down.
TCTACAAACAGACCGCGAGCTACGGTCATTTTGGACGCAATGACCTTGACCTTCCATGGGAGAAGATTGACAAGGCGGAAATCCTTAAGAAATATCTGTAGTTTGATGATCGTAATCAAGCTTTTTGGAAGCGGCACCCGCGCATGAAAGCACTATGAGGACCTGACCGGGCAGGTAGAAAGCCCACATCAGGTAATCTGAAAAACTGATCAACCGGGATAGAATGCCATCCTGTATTTCCATATATGACGACATATTAAAAAAAGCAACGTTTATATCACACAGCGCAAAAAGGATCAGTCCGGTAAGCAGCAGGGCAGGATGAGGATATGATTCTGCCAAAGAACGTAAAGCCATGCTCAGAATCAGTATATTGTCGATAAAGGATACAGCATAAAAGGAAGTTGCCGCTGTCAGTCCTCCCGCGCCCATGGCAGGTCTTGCGGCAGCAAAATATATTATGGCGGCAATGATAAAACGAGCTGCAAGCCTGACTGAAAATGCTTTCAAAATCTGCCCGGAAGCGGTCTGCGGACGAAGAGAAACGGTCAGGACAGTCCAAAGGTATAGAGTCTGAACCGCAATAAAGCATAAAACCCCCGACAGATGTTCGTCCAATAACAGGAGAAACGTATCTGCAAGCAATGTTAGTATCATGGCGCCGGCTATCAGTGGCTGTGGCAGGTGGTACAGCTTTTTACCCAGCAAAGAACCGTCTGCTGAGTTTACCGAAGAATTACGGCCAGAGACCCTGCAGACCTGTATGATCGCGTTGATTATGGCAAAAAACGCGCACAATGCGATAGACGCGTATTTTAATCCTGTACCCGGGTCATAACGGCCCGTAAGCTCCATGTAAAGAAAACCTGCATATATTGCCGATTCTGCGATGATAAATGCAGTTATTGGAAATAGTTTCTTTTTCACTGTATCTGTATACCTCATAAAAGAATATAAGTTTACTGTGCCAACTCATGAAGACAGCTTTAAGTCTTCATGAGTTGATTTTTGTGCGATAAGCAGTCACATATCACTATACCACGTTTTGGAGGGAACGGCAAAAATGTTTACATTTTTTCTCTTTCATGCTATCATTCTATATCGGGACAGGAAGAGAATGATTCCCGAATGAGTATATGGAAGGATCTGCGGATATCATGAAAAAAATTATAAGCATAGTTGCGTTAATGATATTGATAATACTGATGACAGGTAACAGGACAGCCAATGCGGGTACAGATATAAAACCCGTGGAGAAGAAGGTACTGTACTTAAGTACCGGTGGTATGGACTCGGATCAGGGAAAAACAAAATCCAAAGACAGCATCAGGTACGCGAAATTGCTGGGCATAACCAGGAAACAGGCAAAGAAGCTGAAAGTGACTGCCGTTTCATCCGATGATTCGGTCGCGCTCTGCGATGATTCAGTCAGAAAAGTAACTGCTTCCGGCATGGGCTCGGCCACGATCACCCTTACCTGTGATTCATTTAAGACAGATGTGCGGATCGTGGTGAAAAAGCATGCCCGGGAGGTTTATTTCGGTCGTGATTTTTCGGGAGATATCTCTGAAAAGGTATTTGAAACGGGAGTGGAGTATGAACTGTCCCTGCCTCGAAGCAGGGACGGCGTAAAAATGGATACCGATCTGAGAAGGCTCGTGATCACGAACGCAAAGGGCAAGGACGTAACCGACAAGCTGGCTAAAAGCACCGGGAACCGCCTGTGGACCATAAAATTCAATGCCGAGAGCGAATATACCCTGACAGGTGAGGCCTTCCAAAGTGAGAAGAAGCCCGGAACTACCGCTTCGGCTCAGATCGTGATAAAGACTAAAGCCCCCAAGCCCGCTTTTTCGGCGGAGCCTGCAGGGGTATATACAATTAAGGTTACCGGGGATGGATTCACTTCAGAAACTCCTTTTTCCGTAAAGAGGGGAAACACAGAAGTGGAAATAAGTGAGATCTCCGCGTCAAAGGATGGAGATTCGGCTACTCTGACACTTGCGGGCCGCATAAGTGAAGCTGCGTATACGGTATCAGACGGTGTGCATTCGGCTTCTTTTGAGGCACAGGATGAACGCGCGGAAGAAATAGTTATAGCTGAAAACGGACAGAGTGCGCTCATGAGCGATGACCGCAAATCGGTATATGTTCACTATGATATACTGAATCAATATGGCGAATCGGCTCGCAAACGTTTTTCGGTATCATGGACTTCGTCATTCGGCATACTGGCCGGAGAGGACAGGAACAGGGGAATACTTGAATTTAAAGATGCCGCCGGCGACGGCCTGCAGTTTGGCCGGACGGTGGTGCTTACAGGAGTGCATACAGGCACCGCGGGCAATGTTGTAACCGCGAACGCGCAGTTTACCGCAGGCTTCACCCGTTTTGTCGATAAGGTCGAGGTGATGGGCATAGTGGAGCTTGAGACAAAGAAAATCGTCAAAAAGGTTCCCGCAAACTTTAAGAAAGGTGAGTACGGTATATATTTTAAGCTGCTGGATTCACTTGGATTTGACATGCCTTACAGTAAGACTCAGGCTGACAATCTGACTGTGACGAGTCTGGATCAGCTGACCGCCGGTATTTCATATGACGGCAGCTGTGTGATCATTGAAGGAGAGGAATACGCGTATGCGGTGGTAACACCCGGGTTTTACGCCAAAAACGGCGGAAAGGTATCCGTACGGTTCATATCCTCGAAGACCGGAGGCGATACTTCATATACCCTGAAACTGGCGGGCGGACAGGTTCTGGATATCTTCCGTATCCTTCCCTGCGGTGATATTATTACGGAACTGGCATCGGACGCAGGGGATTCGGATGCGTATGTTCTGGATTTTGAGGCTTTCGATGCAGAAGGTGAACCTGTTACCGAATTCAGCGATCTGGCCGGAGCTGTCAGACTTTCGGGCAAAGGACTGAAGCTGGTCGAGAACAACGACGGAACCGCGAAGCTGTTATATACGCCCACAAACCTTGGGGCAACCGAGATTGTTTCCGTCCCCGTTTATCTGTCAGCTACTGTCCTTAATAACGGACATAATGAAGGCCTCATGATGGAGGTAAGACAGAAGAGGAAACCTGTGGAAGTTCGTGAGATGGTGGCAGTGGTCGCGCCTTACGCGCTAAATGGATGCAGTTACAGGATATATACATACAAGGATGATGATAACAGCTATCTGTCGTACAACGATCAGTACGGGGACAAATATATCTGTGAATCCCGTCCGACGGGTTGCACTGTAAAAGTCACGGACTATGATGCTTCCCTGATCAGTATAGCTCCCAACAATGCTTCAAAAGTATCTTATTTCGCAGTTACCGTAAAGGATAACGCCGTTTCGCGGAGTGATACCACATACATTGAGTTTGCTCTTTTTGACGCGGACGGGAAAGAGGTCAACGGCAGCAGGAAAAAAATACCCTTAGGCCTGCTTGACGTGACCGCATTCAGCAGCTTTACCCTCAAATGCAAAAACAGCTATACATTGAAAAACGCGGACAGCAGCGATGAATCCGAATTTACGGTGTATGGCGGTTTAAGCGACGGAACAGAAGTGAAGGTGCCCAACAGATATGTAAAATATTATATTCCTGAAATGACTGTCAATACCGTTTCTGTGGCAGCTATAAATTATTACGACCGGGGAGACTCTGCTTTTAACTGGTACCCGAACTATGCTGTATCCACCGGATTGCCCGGTACTTATGATACATTCCTTGATTATTCCGCGACAAAACCTGACGGAACCCATCCCGACAGGCTCCTTGAGGTTCAGATCGAGGCCAGGGTCTGCAGTCTTTCCGGAGGCGCGATAGACCTGGATATGACTGCGGGTTCCGCCTCTATCACCAAAGAAGTCGGTAATTTCAACCGTAAGCTGGAAAAGCTGAATACCGCCACCACCTCTTCCAAACATGTAAAATGGATCAGTACCTCGAAGAAAAAGGCCTACATCAGCGCTGAAAACGGCGTGATCACGGCCGGATTCCTGATAGAGGCGCTGAGAAGCTCAGGCAGCGGTTATAAGAGGGGAACAGATAATTACGGAAAGACAAAGAAGATCAAAAATGAGGATATAATCATTGAACTATCCGCATATCAGGAGAACAAGGATGCTCTTTATGCCGATTACAACAGCACTACAGGCTCATACCGCATAAACAACAACGGTCTGTCCATGAACGCGGCAGGCGGTGACGGAGCAAGGATAATAAATGCCGAGATAGGCGATACATTTACCGCTACATATAGATATAAAGACCTAGGTGAAACGAACGGCGAGGAAGTATCGGTAGAGGTGAGCTTCACTGTGGGCGCGGACAAGAAGGCGTATATTGACGAGAGTATCTCTAAGCCTGACTGGTATTGATCCGGTAAGCATATTTTATCCGGCTTTTACAGAGAGGAAATAAGGTGACAGTAAAGAAGATTTATCTGGATATGGACGGAGTTCTGGCCGATTTTGAAAGAGGTGTCAGGGAACTCTGCGGCGTTATGCCTGTAGCGCAGGGTATGAACTGCCCTGAGGAAGAACTCATGTGGGACAGGATCAGGGAGATAGGCAATTTCTACGACAGACTGGAGCTTATGCCGGGAGCCGGAGAAATGTTTGCGGCTCTTTATGGAAAATACGGCTCCGCTTGTGAGATCCTGACCGGAGTTCCCAAGCCGGACAGAAGGATCGTCTCTGCAGGCGCCGATAAGACCAGATGGGTAAGACGGCTGCTCAGTAAAGATATAGTGATCAATGCGGTGCTCAGAAGGGATAAATATATGTTTTGTACGGGTCCTGACTGCATTCTGATCGACGATTATGAGAAGAATATCAGAGAATGGGAAAACAGCGGCGGCACCGGTGTGCTGAGCACCGATGCCGCGCAGACCATGGAACGGCTTAAAAATATGGGGATACTGTAAACGTCACCACCCTTTGCGGAAAAAAGCAGGCTTTTACTTCAGATATACCGATCCGGCAGCAAATTCGGAATAGTTACAAAAACAGTTGCATTTTCTCTTACCAGGTGGTATAAATATTGTCACGGGATCATCCGGTGTGTTTTTTCTTTTCCTGAACAGGAGATCGTATGAATACACATGATGATAACATAGAATACGGGCTGTTTTTAAACGCCCTGGAAAAGAACGTGACAGAACTTGTAAAAAGCAGGCTGAACGGTGATTACGAGATCACCCACAACATGGTTCTGAAGAACAATTCAGTGGAACTTACCGCTCTGACTATTCGGGAACGAGGCGCAGTGTCGGCTCCGAATATCTTTCTGGACTCCTATTATCATGAATATCAAAAAGGCAGGGACATTTCCGATATATCCGGAGATGTTCTGAATGTTTTCCTTGAGAACAAGGATCGTCTGGATGTCAGTACGTTTGATGATTTCAGCTTTGAAAAGCTGAAGGAACGGATATTCTTCAAACTGGTCAATTTCAGTCTCAATCTGGAACTGCTCAAAAGCCTCCCTTACATACAAAAGGGCGACTTGGCACTTATCTTTGCGTGTTTGATCGAACACAAAGGTGACGGGATCTCTTCCGTCAGGATCGATAATTCCCTCATGGAAAAATGGAATACAAACGCTGAGGAGCTGTATGAACTGGCTCGCGTAAATTCGACCCGGCTCTTTCCTCCGAAGGTATTTACGCTGAATACCTCGAATCTGACCGCGCTGCTTGAAAACAGAATGTCAGATCCCGGTATTGAGAATATCCTCGAAAGCAAACAGGATGGTATATTGTGCGGCTATGAGCTTGCCGACGATATTTCCATGCTTTATGTGCTGACCAATACCGACGGTATAGACGGGGCGGCATGTATAGCCTATGAGGGACTGCTCGAGCGTATATACAGAAAACTCGGAACCGAATTCTTTATTCTTCCGAGCTCTGTCCACGAGGTGATAATCCTTCCTGATAACGGGAAAATAGAAGCTTCCGGCCTAAGCCGGATGGTTAACGAGATCAATCATACCACGCTGTCAGCAATGGACGTTCTTTCAGACAGGGTTTATCATTATCCGCAGGATGTGTTTGATTCCGGGACAGTCTGAAGCTATGTGTGTGACAGAGGCTTTTTGACATCGTTCGGGGCAAGTTTCCGGGAAAAAGGCTTCCGAAACTGCAGTCTCGCCTGTCACACAAGTAAAAACCGGCAGAATCCGATTCTGCCGGTTTTTAACTTATGAGAAAATATATTTATTTGGTTCCGTAGAGTCTGTCTCCGCAGTCTCCGAGACCCGGAACTATGTAGGCGTTTTCGTTGAGCTTTTCATCTACTACTGCGCACCATACCGGTATTTCGGGGTATACATCGTGGAAAGCCTTGATTCCTTCGGGAGCGGCGATCATGCTGACCCAGCGGATATTTTTACAGCCGCGTTTCTTGATAAACTCGGTGGCAGCGATGGCAGAACCTCCGGTAGCAAGCATGGGATCGAGCAGGATAACCTCGCTTTCGGCAACGTCATCGGGAAGCTTGCAGTAATACTCTATAGGCTGATGTGTATCGTGATCTCTGTACAATCCGATATGTCCGACACGTACCTGAGGCAGGATCTTGAGCATTCCGTCCACCATGCCCAAACCGGCTCTCAAGACAGGGACCAGGGTGATCTTTCTTTTGTGTGACAGAACTTTGGTGGTACATTTGCAGATAGGGGTCTCTACTTCGGCGTCCTCGAGCTCAAAGTCCCTGGTAACTTCATATGCCATCAGCATGGAGATCTCGGAAACAAGCTCGCGGAAATCTTTTGTGGACGTGTTTTTGTCACGCAGCAGTGAAGTCTTGTGCTGGATCAGCGGATGGTCAAAGATAAATGCGTTTTCATATTTTTGTTCCATGGTCTTTCTCCTTAAGATAATTATATAGTTACATTATTACCTACAATACTATCACACTGATCCGGTTTTGTATATAAAAAATTTTATCAAGACATGCAACGAAAAAACTGTTGGAATTTAGCCAGTTTTATATATTTTAATAAAAATGTATTTGATAATTGACATAATTGTGATATACTCGGATTATGTCTTTTTATATTTTTATAAAACGGGGTGGTTATCATGCAGCTTCTTAAGGACAGGATAAAAAAGGACGGAACGGTAAAGGCCGGAAATGTTCTGAAAGTAGATTCTTTTTTGAACCATCAGATAGACGTAGGTCTTATGAATGAGATCGGAAAGGAATTCAGGAGGCTCTTTGAAGACAGAAATATTACCAAGATCCTCACGATCGAAGCTTCGGGTATAGCGGTAGCCTGCATTACCGCCCAGTATTTCAAGGTTCCGGTTGTATTTGCCAAAAAGGCACAGAGTATAAATCTTGACGGCGACTCATACACCACTAAGATCGAGTCTTTTACACACAAGAAGATCTACGACGTGATCGTCTCCAAGAAGTATTTAAGTCCCAATGACCATGTACTTATCATCGATGATTTTCTGGCAAACGGATGTGCCCTTATCGGTCTCATAGATCTGGTAAAGGCTGCCGGAGCTACAGTCGAGGGGGTTGGAATAGTCATAGAGAAGGGATTCCAGAAGGGCGGAGATGAGATACGCGCAACCGGAGTGAATCTTCATTCGCTGGCTGTTATCGAGAGCATGAACGATGTAACGGGAGAGATAGTATTCAGGGATTCAGAATGACATTATATTATGGGGTTGACGAACATGGAAGCAAAAGAAGATATCAAGAAAAGGGACAGGCGCACCGGGGGAGGACTTAAAAGCTACGCAGGGATCGGAATAACCGCGTTTCTGGTTCTGGCGGCAGTAGTATTGCTGGTATTTGTGTTTGTCCGGCTGGAGGACGTATCCAAGATACTGGACGGCGTCAAGACAGCGTTTGCGCCCATTATGTACGGAGCGGTTTTCGCGTACCTGATGAATCCGCTGATGGTGGCCATAGAAGGAACACTGAAGAATCTTTTTCACCGCAAAGCCAAGAATATCATAAGAGCGGACAAGGCTGCGAGGACCATATCCGTCATCATTACTCTGATAGTGCTGGTAGTGATCATAGCATTCCTGGTCAACATGCTGGTCCCTGAGCTGAAGAGTACCATTATGAGCCTGGGCAGTGATCTTCCCGGACATTATCAGAACCTTGAGGACTGGTACTACGGTCTGGATATAAGAAATACACAGGTCGGTGAACTGCTGGACAGCAGCATCATAAAGGCCGGTGAGTACATAGAGGATTTCATCGATAACAAACTGCTGGCAACCGTTACAAATGTCATGACGGTTCTTGCCAGCAGCATGAAGAGTGTGTTCGGTATCGTTTACAACGTACTCGTTGGTCTGGTCGCGTCCATATATATACTTGGCAGTAAAGAGAAGATCCTGGGCATTTCCAAAAAGATCACTTATGCCTGCTTCAAGCGCAGGAATGCCAATACCGTGATCAGAATTGCCAGGCAGTGCCATGTAAAGTTTACGAACGCTTTTATGGGTAAACTTATCGACTCGTTCATCATCGGTATGATCTGTTTCCTGATCATGTACATATTTAAATTCCCATATGCTGTACTGATCAGCGTGGTGATAGGCGTCACGAACGTTGTGCCGTTCTTCGGCCCGATCATAGGAGCCGTACCGAGCGCGTTCCTGGTTCTGGTGGCGGATCCGCACATGCTGCTGTATTTCCTGATCATGATCGTGGCTCTGCAGCAGTTTGATTCCAATATCCTGACGCCCAAGATCATGGGCGAGACCATAGGACTGTCTCCGATATGGGTGCTTTTCGGCTGTGTATTTTTCGGCAGCCTGTGGGGAGTGGGAGGTATGCTGCTTGCGGTTCCGCTTACGGCATGTATCTACATGATCGTGAAGGAGATAGTAGAGAACAGGCTGTACCGGAAGGGACTGGAGCTGGATACCGCATACTATCAGGATCTGGAATATGAAGATGAGACCGAGATGTTCAGACCTCCCAAGTGGATGATAAGGGAAGAGGAGAACGATCCGGGCGAATCCGGCGATACCATTCCGGCAGTTTCCGAAAACGGCGCGGACGAAACCACAGCTTCAGATAAGGAAATACAGTCTCCCGCGCCAACCCGGACGGAGCCGGAAAACAAAACGGATAAACGTAAAAAGAAAAAGAGATAAAGGAAAGCAGCGGTTATTTATGAGCAATTTATTCAATCCTGACAATGCGGTTTTTACAGCGATCAACAAGATCGTAGATACTATCTGGCTGGGGATACTCTGGACGATCTGTTCCATACCCCTGATCACTATAGGACCTGCATCCAGCGCGCTGTATTATGCCACTGTCAAATGTACGAGAAGATCGAGAAGCTACGTTACCAGAGAGTTTTTCAGAAGCTTTAAGATGAATTTCAAGGTTGGAGCCATTATGTCAGTGATCATGCTGGTTTACTCCTTCGTGCTGTATATTGATTTTCAATATGCGCGTTCCCTTGATGCTTCCAATCCCACCATGGCTACGGTATATTTCGTGGTGTTCGCGATAGGGGCTTCGATAGCGGGAGTGGCTCTTTTGTGGATGTTTCCCGTGCTGTCAAGATTTACGGTGGGGGTGGGGGCGCTGTTTAAAAGCTCCTTTGCCATGGGAAGCCGCCATATAGTGCGTACGCTTCTGCTGGCGCTTATCGCGGCATTCTGGATACTGACACTGCTGGTGCTTACGAGTGCTGTGGAATTGCTTTCTTTACTCATTTTTGTGCCGTTTATAGCGCCCGGACTGACTTCGCTCATCAGATCCTTTATCATCGAACCTGTTCTCAAACAGCATCAGGGAGAGTCGGCCGGGGATCCGGAAGAAACAGGAATAGATGAATGGTACAGAGAGTGATCATAATAAACATAATCATAAAGGAGAGGTGGAAAAATGATCTACGAGAATGACGAAATGTACGGACTTATGAACTGGGGAGCCATGGAGGCTATCGTATATTCCGAACATGATGACCCTCATTCGTGGCTCGGACCTCATATTACGGAAAAAGGCGTGCTGTTTAACACGTATCAGCCTACGGCAAAGTCAGTAAGACTGATCGTTGGCAGAGAATATTATGATATGGAAAACGCTGATGAACAGGGCAATTTTTCTGTTCTGATCCCCGGAAGCAAAGCAGAGCCTTACAGATATGAAGTCACATATGACAATGACGAAGTCTATGAAGTACGCGATCCATACATGTTCGAGTCTCAGATAACCGCGGAAGATGAAGATCGCTTTATTAAAGGCATCCATTACGAAATATATGAAAAACTGGGGGCTCACTACAGAAGGATCAATAATGTCTGGGGTACTTATTTTGCGGTATGGGCGCCCAATGCCGAAAGAGTCAGTGTGGTCGGTGATTTTAACGGCTGGGACGGAAGACGCCATCCGATGAGAAAACTGCGCGCATCGGGCATTTTTGAACTGTTCATTCCCGGCATAGAGGAAGGAGAGCTTTATAAGTTTGAGCTTAAAACCAACGGTGGACTGACTTACCTCAAGGCGGATCCGTATGCCGTTTATTCGGAGCTGAGACCTAATACCGCATCCATTGTCAGAAATCTTGATTATGACTGGAAAGATAAGGAATGGATGAAGAACCGCAAGAAAGCGGACATTAAGAACATGCCGCTCAATATTTACGAGGTTCATCTCGGATCATGGATGCGCAAGGGCGAAGGAGACAATGATTTTTACAGTTACCGGGAGCTTGCCCCTATGCTGGCCAAATATGTCAAAAAGCAGCATTTTACACATATTGAACTGATGCCGGTCATGGAACATCCTTTTGACGGATCATGGGGATATCAGGTGACAGGGTACTACGCGGCCACATCGCGTTACGGGACGCCTCAGGATTTCATGTATTTTATCAATTTCATGCATAATGAGGGCATCGGAGTGATCCTTGACTGGGTACCGGCTCATTTCCCGAAGGATGCCTGGGCACTTTCCAATTTTGACGGAACCTGTCTGTATGAACATCCCGATAAACGTCTGGGTGAGCATCCGGACTGGGGGACGCTCATTTTCAATTTCGGACGCCCCGAGATTTCCAATTTCCTTATTGCCAATGCTCTGTTCTGGGTTGAAAAGTACCATGCGGACGGTCTGCGTATGGATGCTGTTGCTTCCATGCTCTATCTCGATTACGGACGCAAGCCCGGTCAGTGGGTTGCCAATAAATACGGAGGCAATGAGAATCTTGAAGCTGTAGAGCTGTTAAAGCATCTCAATTCCGTATTCCACAAACGTAAGACCGGTGCAGTCGTTATTGCGGAAGAATCCACGGCCTGGCCGAAGATCACCTGGGAAGTGGAGGATGATGGTTTAGGATTTGATCTTAAGTGGAACATGGGCTGGATGAATGATTTCACTTCATATATGAAGCAGGATCCGCTCTTCCGCAAGGGTGTTCACGGTCAGCTTACCTTTGGAATGATGTACGCCTACAGTGAAAATTTCATACTGGTACTTTCTCACGACGAGGTTGTCCACGGCAAATGTTCGATGCTGAATAAGATGCCGGGGCTTAGGGGGGACAAGTTTGCCAACTTAAGACTGGCATATGCTTTCATGATGGGACATCCCGGCAAGAAGCTGCTGTTTATGGGACAGGAATTTGGTCAGGAGCGTGAATGGAGCGAGGCCAGAAGTCTTGACTGGGGAGAGTGCGAGGACGAGCTGCACGGTAAACTCCAGAAATTCAACGCGAAACTTGGAGAACTTTATCTGACAAATACTGCCATGACAGCGCTTGATCAGGATCCGGACGGCTTCAAATGGATGAGCTGCCAGGACGCCGATCACAGCATTGTAAGCTTTATCAGAAGCAACGGCAGACCCGAGGATACGCTTCTCTTTGTATGCAATTTTACCCCTGTGACATATGAAAAATATACACAGGCAGTTCCTTTCGCCGGTGTTTATAAGGAAATCTTAAACAGCGATTCGACGACCTACGGAGGACAGGGCAATATCAATCCCAAGGATAAGAGATCAGTTCCCGAACCCTGGGACGGACAGGACAACAGCATTACCATAAAGCTGCCGCCGCTCGGATGTGCGATATTCTCCTGTACACCGGAGAATGTGGCTGCCAAGAGGGATGCAGCAAAGAAGAAGGGGAAATAAAAAATGCCCAGAATGCTTACAGAATATTTCGGCGAGAACACCTTCAATGATGTCACTATGCAGGAAAGGCTTCCCGAGGATGTTTATCTTGCGTTAAAGAAAACTATAGAAAACGGTGGAGAACTGACGCCCAAGATGGCAGAGACCGTGGCGCATGCCATGAAGGATTGGGCAATAGAACGCGGAGCCACGCATTTTACGCACTGGTTCCAGCCTATGACAGGCGTAACCGCGGAGAAGCATGATTCATTTATTTCTCCTACGGGAGACGGACGTGTTATCATGGAATTCTCCGGGAAGGAGCTGGTAAAGGGTGAGCCTGACGCGTCAAGCTTTCCGTCGGGCGGCTTAAGAGCTACGTTTGAGGCCAGAGGATACACCACATGGGATTGTACCAGTCCGGCATTTCTGCGCGAGGACAGCTCGGGAGTGACTTTGTGTATTCCCACCGCATTTTGCGCATATACAGGTGAGGCACTTGACAAGAAAACGCCTCTGCTAAGGTCCATGGAGGCAATAGACAGGCAGGCGACACGTATTCTGCATCTGTTCGGCAAGAAAGATGTGCATCATGTCAATGTCTGTGTGGGTGCAGAGCAGGAATATTTCCTGATAGATCGCGAAAAATACCTGCGCCGTGATGATCTGATATTTACCGGCAGGACGCTGTTCGGAGCAATGCCGCCCAAGGGGCAGGAAATGGATGATCATTATTTCGGCGCGATAAAGGAACGTGTAAGCTCCTTTATGCATGAGCTGAATGAAGAGCTATGGCGGCTGGGGATCCTGGCGAAAACCCAGCATAATGAGGCAGCCCCTGCCCAGCATGAGCTGGCGCCGGTCTTCAGTACAGTCAATATCGAGACTGATCATAACCAGCTGATCATGGAATGCATGAAGAAGATCGCGGCCAGGCACGGTCTTACCTGTCTTCTGCATGAAAAGCCATTTGCCGGTGTTAACGGATCAGGCAAGCATAATAACTGGTCTTTGGTGGCCGATACCGGTGAAAACCTGATGAAACCGGGTAAAGAGCCGCATAATAATATGCAGTTCCTGCTTTTTACGGCAGCAGTGATAAAGGCAGTAGATGAGCATGCCGAACTTCTGCGCATGGCATCTTCATGTCCGGGCAATGATCTGAGGCTTGGCGGCGCGGAAGCTCCGCCTGCGATCGTTTCCATTTTTACCGGAGAACAGTTGGAAGATATCTTTGCCCAGATGATCGCTACCGGAAAGGCTACGAGCTCCAGACAGAAGGAAAAAATGCGTCTCGGAGTAGGCACCTTGCCGTATATCAGCAAGGATACCACAGACCGTAACAGGACTTCGACCTTTGCATTTACGGGTAACAAGTTTGAGCTGCGCATGGTAGGTTCATCCATGTCCATAGCGGATGCCAACAGCGTACTGAACACTATAGTCGCTGACTCGCTGATGGAGATGGCGGATGAGCTCGAAAAGGCCGAAGATTTTGATCTGGCGGTATCGGAGCTTATCCGCAGGACGATCAATGATCATAAGAGGGTCATTTTTAACGGCAACGGTTACGCGCCCGAATGGCCGGAGGAAGCATTAAGGCGCGGTCTTCCCAATAAACCGAGCTATGTGGAGTCTGTTGAGAGCCTGACTTATCCTAAGACCAGAGAGGTATTTACCAGGCAGAATGTGCTTTCTGAGACCGAACTGGAAGCACGGGCCGAGATCAATTATGAAATATACGCCAAGACCATGAATATAGAGGCGAGGACCATGGTGGAAATGGCTCTGCGCAAGTTTATACCCGCAACCGTGGAATATGTCGGACGACTTGCGGATACAGTCTCGAAGCTGGAAAACGTTTTTGGAGGAGACAGGATAGACGGCTCTTCGCGGCTTCCCGAGAAGGAACTTTTGAATGAATGCAGAAGCTTTCTGCGCGAAGCTCTTTTTGCGGAGAAGGAATTGGAGAAGTGTATCGAGGAGGGGCTTAAGCTTTCCAACATGAAGGAGAGAGCGCTGTTTTTCAGAAAAACAGTTTTCCCTGCCATGGAGGCACTGCGTACCCCGATAGACAAGCTGGAAATGCGCGTTGACGCGAAGCTCTGGCCGGTACCGACATATGGGGAACTCATTTTTGAAGTTTAAGGAGAAAATATGATCCAGGCAAGTAATGTTACCTTGAGATTGGGCAAACGTGCCCTTTTCGAGGATGTCAATATCAAATTTACGGAAGGAAACTGCTACGGATTGATCGGTGCCAACGGTGCCGGTAAATCTACATTCCTGAAGATCCTCTCAGGACAGCTTGAACCTACGAAGGGCGATATCATCGTCACTCCAGGGCAGCGTCTGTCTTTCCTGGAGCAGGATCATTTCAAATATGACGCGTATCCGGTCATGGATACTGTCATACTCGGCAATAAGCGCCTTTACGAGGTCATGAAGGAAAAGGATGCCATATATGCCAAAGAGGATTTCAGTGATGAGGATGGTATCAGGGCTTCGGAGCTTGAAGGTGAATTCGCCGAGATGAACGGATGGGAAGCCGAGAGTGACGCAGCTACTCTGCTGAACGGTCTGGGCGTGGATACCGAATTCCATTACATGATGATGAGCGAAGTGCCTGATACGATCAAGGTGAAGGTCCTGCTGGCACAGGCATTGTTCGGCAATCCGGATATCCTGCTGCTCGACGAGCCTACGAACCATCTGGATCTGGAGGCTATCAGGTGGCTTGACGAGTTTCTGATCAATTTTGACAACACAGTTATCGTGGTTTCACATGACCGTTATTTCCTGAATAAGGTCTGCACGCAGATAGCGGATATCGATTATTCGAAAATACAGCTCTACGCCGGCAACTACGATTTCTGGTACGAATCCAGCCAGCTTATGATCAAGCAGATGAAGGAAGCGAACAAGAAGAAAGAGGAGAAGATCAAGGAGCTGCAGGAATTTATACAGCGTTTCTCCGCCAATGCTTCCAAATCAAAGCAGGCTACATCCCGTAAGCGTGCTTTAGAGAAGATCGAGCTGGATGATATCAGGCCATCCAGCAGAAAATATCCCTATATCGATTTCAGGCCTAACCGCACTATCGGAAATGAGGTACTTGAAGTCAAGAATATCTCCAAGACTATAGACGGAGTGAAGGTGCTTGACAATGTGAGCTTTGTACTCGGTCATGACGACAAGGTTGCTTTTGTTGGTGCCAATACTCTGGCCAATACGACTCTGTTCAGGATACTGACTGAGGAGATAGAACCCGATGAGGGGTCTTTTAAGTGGGGGGTTACGACCGAGAGAAGTTATTTCCCCAAGGATAATACCGATGAATTCAAGGGAAGCGAAACAATAGTTGATCACCTGATGCCGTTCTCACCGGTGGACGATCAGCAGTATGTAAGAGGGTTCTTGGGACGCATGCTCTTTACCGGAGAGGACGGGGTCAAAAAGGTCTGCGTACTGTCCGGAGGCGAAAGAGTGCGCGTCATGCTCTCAAAGATGATGATCCTGGGCTCCAATGTCCTGATCATGGATGAGCCTACGAACCATCTGGATATGGAGTCCATCACCGCGCTTAACAACGCGTTGATCAAATTCCCCGGAGTAGTGCTCTTTACAGCCCTTGATCATCAGTTCATCCAGACCACCGCAAACAGGATCATGGAAATATTGCCGGACGGAACATTGATAGATAAGATTTCGACATATGATGACTATCTTGAAAATGATGAGATGGCCAGAAAACGTACTGTCCTTACGGCCAAAAATGACGAAGATGAGGACTGACGGGAGAAACTAAATGGATTTTGGAGTCAGAGCGGAAGGTGCGGGTTTTAAGGCGGTTTGTTATGCTCCTGAAGCGAAACGCTGCAGCATCGACCTGTATAGATCCGGTGACAGAAAACCGGCTGATAAAATAGAAATGCTGCCCGTGCAGGGATGTACGGGCATTTTTGAGTGTTCTTTTTCGCTGTCCGGTTCGTCCGGTATTTGTGAGTACCTTTTCGAGACTGACAAGGACAGCTTTATTGATCCGTATTCACGGGAACTGACGGGGATAAGGGGATATTGGGCAGATACCGATGAGTACCGTACGGCGGCTGCGTCAGGTGCAAACTCAGTCCAGGCTGCAGGCCGTGATCTTGAAGAAGCTCTGACCGCCTTAAAGGATAATGGCATTGATGATCGAGCTGGCGAAGGATCGGATCTTGAAAAAAAAGGATCCGGGAGAGCCAAAAAGGGTGACGGGGAGGATCCGGGAGTCAGACCGCATATAAGATCCCGTTTGTCAAGGGAAGAACTGCGGCCGGATTTCGGATTTAAGTGTCCCGATTATGAGGATCTGTTTATTTACAAGCTGCATGTTCGCGGGTTTACGGTTGATAAGTCGAGCGGAGCAAAACACCCCGGGACATATTCGGGGCTTGTAGAAAAAATTCCTTATATGAGGCAGCTGGGCGTAAATGCTGTGCTGCTCATGCCCTGCTATGAATTTAACGAGAGGATGATACAGGGAGCGGGAAGTCCGGCTAAACTCAATTTCTGGGGCTACGGGGCGGAAGGGTATTATTTCGCGCCCAAATCCGGGTATGCGTCTGACCCCTCAAATGCGAGACGGGAATTTTTTGATATGGTGAATGCGCTTCATGAAAGCGGTATCGCGGTATTTATGGAGATGGATTTTGCTTCGGGAACTCCCGACTCTTTGATGCTTGATGCTTTGAGAATGTGGCGAAGCGAATATGGCATCGACGGATTCCGCATAATTGGTGATTACGTCTTTAAACGGCTCTTCATGAGTGATCCTTTGCTTAAGGGAGTTAAACTGATCATGAATGGTCATGATATGTGCGAATCCGGTGACAAGGCCTGCATGAAACGTATCGCTGAATGTAACGATGGTTTTATGGTGACTGTACGCAGGTTTTTAAAGGGCGATGAGGATCAGGTAAAGCTGTTTTCAGAAATGTTCAGAAAGGGATTTGTAAAAACAGGAAGGGTCAATTACCTTGCCGACCATGACGGCTTTACCCTGGCAGATGTGTATTCGTATGACGAACGCCATAACAGGGATAACGGTGAGAACAATTTAGACGGACGTGAGATCAATTACAGCTGGAACTGTGGCGTGGAAGGGGAAACAAAGAGCCGCCAGGTGCTGAAACTGCGTTACAGGATGATAAAGAACGCATTGACTGTATTGTTCTTAAGCCAGGGGACACCCATGCTGATGGCCGGTGACGAGTTCGGACTTACCCATTTTGGCAATAACAATCCTTACTGTCTCGACAACGAACAGAGCCGGGTTATCTGGGATAAAGGTTCGAGAGCGAAGAACCTGCATGATTTTGTCAGGAAACTGGCCAGACTGAAGACCTCACACAGGGTCTTCGCGAACAGGGCTCAGCTGCAGGGACTTGATTACATCTACAGCGGACGTCCTGACATATCATTTCACGGAACCAGGGCGTGGTATCCCGATTTCGGGTATTTTTCACGCACATTGGGAGTGCTGCTCAACGGTGATTATGCCATGGTAGATCGCAAGCATAAGGACTCCACTTTCTATGTGGCGTTCAATATGCACTGGGAAGAGCATGAGTTCGATCTTCCGGTTGAGGCAAAGAATGAGGTGGAGACAGCACTTACCACAGATGCCTCAAATAAGCTGACCGACCATCGCTCCTGTGTGATCAGGCCCAGAAGCATAGCGGTGTTCGCGATCAAAAAACAGGTGATTAATCATCCCGAAAGTGCCAACAAGTAATTAATCAGGAGGAAAGCCCGATGATCGCTATCCGTGTCTTGAATATAAAGGATTTTATGAATCTTCTGTTTACGGACACTGCGTTTGACAGCTTCTTCTTCGTGGAAGGAGATATTGATGTGGCTGTGAGTTATCATATAGACGGCCACGTCAACATGAACTTCTATTCTGAGGAGGAACTCGAAAACTTGAAAATGGAGGACTTCATCGGCTGGTCCGGGATGAAGGAGCAGGTGAAGTCTCTTATCAGGGGCAGGCGTCTGCCGGTGTCCATGAAGCTGGTGCTTAAAAAGCCGGGCGCAGGTGATATAACGTATATTGTCAATATACGGTTTGACAATAATTCACTAATGCTTGTGACCGGAGTTTCGCGCTCGGTATTTACCACCGACCGTTCCGGTGAGCATGAGTGGGATGACAATATGCTTGGATTCCTAAAAAAACATGGGATCGACCATGAGGTGAAATGAATTATCAGGGAGTTTATAGAAATTTTATTAGCACTCAGGTGGATTGAGTGCTAATTTTTCTTGACAAATATTTTTAAGCGGTGTATGATAAAGCACAAATACAATTTTGGAGGCGTTTTTACAATGAGTATGGAAAAAGGTAATCTATCGATCAACTCGGAAAACATATTTCCGATCATCAAAAAATGGCTGTATTCCGACCATGATATTTTCTATCGTGAGCTGATCTCCAATGGCTGCGATGCAATCACTAAACTGAAGAAGCTGGCCATGATAGGCGAGTTTGATGAGAAGGACGGCGAGGAATACCATATCGATGTAGAGGTTTCCAGCGAGGATAAGACTATAGTTATCCGTGATAACGGTATCGGTATGACCGCGGACGAGGTGAAGGAGTATATCAACCAGATCGCGTTTTCGGGTGCCGCTGATTTCCTGGAGAAATATAAGGATAAGGCAAATGACGACCAGATCATCGGTCATTTCGGACTGGGCTTCTATTCGTCCTTCATGGTTGCGCATAAAGTAACTATTTCCACTCTTTCCTATAAGCCTGACGCAAAGCCTGTATTCTGGTCTTCAGAGGAAGGCATGGAGTTCGAGATGGATGAGGGTGACAGGACTGAGCGCGGTACCGAGATCACATTGTACCTCAATGAAGACAGCTATGAGTTCGCCAACGAGTACAGGGCTAAGGAAGTTCTGGAGAAGTACTGCTCATTTATGCCTGTACCGATCTATTTCAGGAATGCCGACAAGCCTGAGGAAGAGGAAAAGAAGGGGGACGAGGCCTCCGGTAAGACTGACGATAAGGTGATAGATGCCGAGATCGGTGAAGACGGCAAGGCGAAAGAGGCTGAGAAGAAGCCTGAAAAGAAGTCTCTTAACGAGACTGCTCCCCTGTGGACCAAGCATCCCAACGACTGCACGGATGACGAGTACAAGGAATTCTACCGCAAGGTATTCCATGATTACCGTGAGCCGCTGTTCTGGATACACCTGAACATGGATTATCCTTTCAACTTAAAAGGAATACTCTATTTCCCGAAGATCAATATTGAGTATGAAAGTATAGAAGGCGTGATCAAGCTTTACAGTAATCAGGTATTTATTGCGGATAACATCAAGGAAGTCATTCCCGAGTTCCTGATGCTGTTGAAGGGCGTGATCGACTGTCCGGACCTGCCTTTGAATGTATCGAGAAGCGCACTGCAGAATGACGGATTTGTCAAGAAGATATCCGATTATATCACAAAGAAAGTGGCGGATAAGCTTTCCGGCATGTTCAAGACTGACCGTGAAAATTATGAGAAATACTGGGACGATATCAGCCCGTTCATCAAGTATGGCTTCTTAAAGGATGAAAAGTTCAAGGAGAAGATCGCTGACTATATCATCTATAAGGATCTGGACGGAAAATATATAACCCTTACCGAGTACCTTGACGCGGCCAAAAAGGATACACTTAAGGAGAACGAGGCTAAAGAGGGTGAGCAGACTGATACAGCCGAGGGTAAAGAGGTAGAGAAGACGGACGACAGCGCTGATAAGGCTGAAGATGATCAGGGCAGGGATGATTCTTCAGAGGCTGCCGAGGACGACGATTTCTACGACGGTGATGACAAGGACAAGAAGGAAGACAAGCGCGACAAGGTATACTATGTAACCGACGAAAAACAGCAGAGCCAGTATATAAACATTTTCCGCGCCGAAGGGCTCAATGCGGTCCTGCTTACCCATAATATCGATCAGCCCTTTATCCAGCAGCTTGAGGCAGGTAATGACAAGATCCGCTTCCTGCGCATAGATTCCGATGTAACTGCCGGGATCAAGGAGGAAGTAAGCGGCAATGAGCTGAAGGATCTTGAGAAAGAACAGAAAACACTTGAAAAACTGTTCAGGAAGGTCTTAAACAAGGAGAAGCTTGAAGTAAAGGTCGAGAAGCTCAAGGACGAGAAGATTTCCGCTATGGTGACACTCTCGGAGGAGAGCAGGCGTATGTCTGACATGATGAAGATGTACAGCATGCCGGGCATGGGAGGCGATGACCTCTTCGGCGGCCGGGAAACCCTGATACTTAACGCCAACAATTCTCTGGTTCAGTATATAGCCGAGCACAAGAAGGGCAAGAAGGTGGAGCTGCTTTCAGCTCAGCTTTACGACCTGGCGATGCTCAGCCACAAGCCCCTCGCTCCCGAGGCTATGACGGGCTTTATCGAGCGCAGCAATGAGATCCTTGAGATGATCTCGAAGGAAAAATGAGCAATATACAGTTCTTAATATAAACACTAAAAAATTCCGCAGACGGTTATCGTACTGCGGAATTTTTTGTGCGATAAACGAATGCCCTCAGCTATAAGCTTGCTTATAAGCTGAGGGCTGAGTGAACGGTCATCGAGCGGACTTGTACGCGAGATGACTCATCGTATCGAGTAGGAGGGGGCAAGCCGCCTCCTACTCGATTGATAAGAGAGAAGGCAGTTCCGGAGGTTCACTTCCAGGGAACTGCCCCGAGCGATCATCACGCTTGCGAACTCAGTATCTCTTCTGCTCTGGCTAAAGCCGCGTCAATATGAGGACAGAAGTTCTCAGCGCCGACCTTTGAGATCAGACCGTCCTTTTCCATAACGTGGCGGGGCTGGTCATTTACATGTGAAAATACGACCGAAACGTTCTGTTCCCTGCACTTATCGACAAGGCTTTCCAAAGACTGCATGGCTGTGGCATCAATGGCCGGAACGCCGCGCATACGGATGATCAGAACCTTTGTGAAATCCTTTATGGTGATACCTGAGATAAGACTCGCCACACCGAAGAACATCGGACCTGTGATCTCATAAACACGTACCTCGTGAGGTATGGTACGCAGCTCGAGTGCCGCGGGGTCGTTGTCGCTTTCATCGAGAGCGTATTTCCATCCATGGATCTCAGCTTCCTCACTCATGCGTTTCATGAACAGGACGCATGCTACCACCATGCCGACTGCTATGGCTACGACCAGATCAAATACGACAGTAAGTACAAAAGTCAGGATCAGGACAATGATATCGCTTTTGGGAGCTTTTTTGCACAGACCCGCGAAATTCCTCCAGCCGCACATGTTGTAGGCAACGATAAACAGGATCGCGGCTATGGTGGGCATCGGAATGTATGCGGCATAGGGCATCAGGACTATGAGTACTATGACCAGTACCACGGAATGTACCATACCCGCGATGGGAGTGCGTCCGCCGTTCTTGACATTGGCAGCGGTTCTGGCAATAGCGCCGGTAGCGGGGATGCCTCCGAACAGGGCTGAACCGATATTACCGATGCCCTGGGCAACCAGCTCCATATTTGACCGATGCTTCGAATTGATCATGGAATCGGCGACAACAGCCGAAAGAAGCGATTCTATCGCCGCGAGGATCGCGATGGTGAAACCGTTGCCCAGTTCGTTTCGCACGGTTACCAGGCTGAACGCGGGCAGCCTGAAGGCAGGCAGCGAATTGTTGATGGTATAAAGATCACCGATGGTATTAACGTTCATGTTGAGCAGTTTAACCATGAAAACTCCGACCAGTACGGCGATCAGGGAGCCGGGGATAGTTTTGTTGATTAAAGGCCAGATGATCAGGACCGCAAGACAGACTGCCCCGACGATCAGAGACTGTACGTTGACGGTGGAGATATTGGCGGCGATAGCCTTCAGCTTGTCGATGGTTTCTATAGTAACGGTTCCCGCAGGAAATGACAGCCCTAAGAAATCCTTGATCTGTCCTATCAGTATAGTTACTGCGATACCGGCGGTAAACCCTGTAGTAATGGTGTACGGAATGAACCTGATCAGGGAACCGAGCCTGAATACTCCCATAAAGATAAGCAGTATGCCTGCAATGATGGTCGCTACGGCCAGGCCTTCCATGCCATCGGTGGCTACTATGCCGGCGACGATGGTGGCAAAGGCTGCGGTAGGACCGGCTATCTGCACTCGGCTGCCTCCAAAGAAGGAAATGAGGAATCCTGCTATGATAGCGGTATATATACCCTGTTCCGGCTCCACTCCCGAAGCCAGTGCCAGCGCGATAGACAGCGGAAGCGCGATGATCGCGACTATTATTCCGGCGACTATGTCCTTCCCGAGCTGAGCTGCGCTGTAATTCTTCATGACCGAGAAAAGCTTCGGCTTGAGTTTTTCCTGTGACGGTTTTGTATTGGTTTTAGATTTCATTTTTATCCTCCATGCCGGGTTCATTGTTTTTCACACGGATGAACTCCGAATAAACGCTATTATATAATTTATGAAAATGAAAATCCATATATAAATAATAACGAAAAACAGATGCTGTAAAACCATATTTTTATTGATATTTCGGCATGTTTGGGGTACACTTATGATGACGGAACACAGTGAGCGATTATACAGTCAGGAGACCGATATGAAAAATTTCTTTAAAAATCTGTTTGGGGAAAAGTACCCCGGGCGTGTAAACCGGGATCCGAAGAAGCCGAACGCGGATCCTAAGAGCATGGAGGGAGTGTATGCCGGTCCCGAAGAAATCCGGAATAAACGGAAGCCGATGGGAAAAGTATATGCAGGACCCGGATATTTTGAAAATGAAAGAAAATCGATGAAGTGCGTTTATGCCGGTCCCGAAATGATGAAGAAACGGACATCCAGGCCTTCTGAGATGGAGGACGTGTACATGGGACCGCCTGAAGAGCCTGAAGAATATGATGAACCCGAAGTATGCGATGAGCCTGACGATGATGCTCCCGAAGCATGCGGGGAGCCCGACGGGGATGCTCCTGAAGCAGGCAAAGTGTCTGATGGATCTGATACGAACGATGGTGGTACTGAACCCGGATCAGATCCCGATCCGACTGCGCGCTTCAACATGGTATATGCCGGTTCGGAATATGAGAAAGATAAGAGCACGGGCTTTATGGGTATGACAAAGGAGGAAGCTTTGGAAGCCTTCATAAAGCAGAATCCGGACCGTGATCCCCGTATAATTGCCGCGGTTTATGCCGGTCCCGTTCAGATGAACAACCAGAATATCATGCTGATGGCATATGCCGGACCCAATATGATGAACAACGGCGGGATGTCGCTTATGCAGCAGTTCGCGCAGCAGGTGCCTCAGGCTCCAGAACCTTCAGCGGCGGGAAACGGAGCGGACAGTGATCTTAAGGAATTCAAATTCTGTCCCTGCTGCGGCACGAAGTGTTTTGCAACCGCCGTATTCTGCCAGGAATGCGGTGCTCCGCTTAAGGATGTGGAGGTCGTTCATATTTCGGATGATGAAGGCAATGATGTCTCACAGCCGCAGTGATCCGGGCAGAAGTGCTGTTATGGATCGTGGATAAAATGTCTGTATGATCAGATAACGGAATATCAGGTGATTTCGTTACCGGTTAAAAAGGGAGAATGGGATGGCGCTGGAAAATGCCGAGATGATCGAAAAACTCAAGGATAATATCTACACAGTCTTTGTCGGAAGTGCCAGAGTAGTGGATCTGAGCATATGCTGTCTTCTGGCCGGAGGCCATATTCTGTTTGAAGACGTTCCCGGTGTGGGGAAGACCACTCTTGCGCTGGCACTGTCACATTCCATAAACTGTTCCTTCGGAAGAGTTTCTTTTTCGCCGGATACTTTGCCGTCGGATATCACCGGACTGTCAATATACAATCAGGCATCGAAGCAGTTTGAATTTAAGCCCGGACCGGTGATGAACAACATCTTCCTGGCGGACGAGATCAACAGAACGCCGCCCAAGACGCAGTCGGCGCTGTTGGAAGTGATGCAGGAGAAAAGCGTGACTGCGGATGGGGCTGTATATCCGATAGAAGGGATATTTATGGTCATTGCTACCCAGAACCCCATCGAATTTGCCGGGACGTATCCTCTGCCCGAGGCTCAGCTGGACCGCTTTATGATGAAACTCTCCATAGGATATCCCTCGAAGGAGGATGAACTAAAGCTTGCGGACATGTTTATGAGCGGACGACGGGCAGGTGAACTTCAAAATATCTGTTCAGCCGCCGATATAGAAGAACTTCAGAAAAAGGCGCAGGAGGTTAAGGTTTCCGACAAGGTTCTGGGATATATTTATAACATAATCGCGGCTACCCGGAAGGAGAAGCGTTACGTGACAGGGGCGAGCCCCAGGGCTATGCTTGCGCTGATACGCGCGGTTCAGGCACATGCGCTGATGGACGGACGCGACTGGGCCAAACCCGATGATGTGAAAGCGCTTTACGTTCCTGTGTTACTGCACAGACTGATCCTGTCCGTAGAAGCAAGGATGGCGCAGGAAGATCCTGAAACGCTGTTACGGGGACTGGTGTCAAGGGTGGAAGTACCTGTATGAGAAGAAACCGCGTTATATATTACTGTTTCTGCATTCTCGCCGTGATCCTGGCGAGCTTTTACGGCGGACCGGTCAGTTACTCAATACTGTTCGGTCTGCTTCTTATAGCGCCTGTATCGTATATTTATCTGCTGGTGGTATTCCTGCTCTTCAAAATATATCAGGTGGTTCAGAGCAAGCATATTACTGCGTATGAACCCGTGGAATATTATTTTGTGCTGCAGAATGAGTACCTGATGAATTTCTGCCATATCAGGACTACGATGTATTCCACCTTTTCATATATAGAAAAGATGCCTGAGGATAAGGAATATGAACTGCTCCCCTATGAGAGCGCCAGATATGAAACAAGGCTTATATGCCGTTACAGAGGTGAATATAAGGTCGGGATCCGGAAGATCACTATTACCGATTATCTGAAGCTGTTCAGTATCACATACCATGTGCCTGAACCGATCAGTGCCGTGGTTTCGCCGCGTATCGTGAAACTTACATCCCTACGGGCGCAGACAGACGCGCTGCTCAGCTCGTATAAGGAAAAAAGCGGTATGCAGCAGGATTTTGACGCAAGCGTGAGAGAATATGTTCCGGGTGACCCTGTAAAGGGAATCCATCAGAAGCTTACTGCCAGAACGGGCAAACTTATGAGCAGGTTGAGGATAGGTGAAGAAAGGCAGGGAATTGCAATCTTTCTCGATACTGACAGGATATCGGATGATGAGTATGTCTATATTCCGGTTGAAAACAAGTGTCTGGAGACAGTCCTCGCTGTCGCGAATTATTACGCGTCTTTAGCGATCCCGAGTGTTTGCAGATATTACAGAGTCGGAGCGGAAAACGCTTCAGAACCGGGATGCGGGCTTAATGAAGCTGCCTGTACGGGAAGCCGGGACATGGAACGCTTTCATGCACAGATATCAGCTATCCCATTCAGAAACGACGATGCTTCCCGGCGGGCTGCGCTGATGATGTCAGAGGATCCCGTATTCAGGAGCAGCCTGATGGTGTTTATGGTTATAACAGGCAGCAGCAGGGAGCTGAATGAAACACTGAACACATTCTTCAAAAGCGGGACGCCCTGTGTGATCTATTATATCGGTTATGAGCCCGATACGGCCGGGATCATCACATTTCCCGGACAGACGGTGACAGCGGTCCATCCTGAGGATGAACTTGCCAAAGTGCTTTGATGACAGTGAGAAGGTAGTACAGCATTGAAAGAAGATTTTTTTTCACTTCCGGATGAACTCCAAGAACTGATTTTCAGGTCGGTATTTACCGCTTTGATAGCGTTGTTCGTGTTTTTCGAGATATATCACACAGTGGATGATGAGCTGATCACGGCAGGCAATATCATTACCGTGATCGTGACAGGCATCTCCTTAAATGCCCTCATACTGCTCTATCGCAGGGTGAAACTGTTTATCCTTCCGGCGCTGCTGCTGGTTGGGATCGTGTTTTATCTGGCTGCGGATAAGAACGATATCCCCGCGATGATGGAAAGCACGACATTCAGTCTCATACTTATCGGGCTGGCGGCATTTACCGCATTTATAGCCTGTGACCGCTTCATGCCGTTAAATATACTGCTGGCGGGAGGAGCGCTCATCTACCTGATATCGGGAATGGTCATGGAGCTTGATATCCATGCGGCTTCTCCGGTGCTGGTCTGTGTTTATGTACTGGCTGCAGCAGTACGGCTGCTGCGGGACGGGATCAGCAGCAGGGATCTGAAGAGAACGAGAAAGTATGTGGTTTTTCTGCTGCCATTTCTGATGGGGTTCGGGCTGTTCATGCTCATGCTTCCGAAGCCCGAAAAGCCTATCAGCTGGAAATGGGTGGTCAGGCTTTATGATAAGGCAACGGAACAGATAGAAAAACTCGTACACGGGCTTACCACCCGATACGGAAAGCTTGATTCCGAGTATTTTTCCGTTACATTCGGCATGGATGAGCGGATGACCTATAACAACGATCGTAACAACAGCGAACTGTTTGAAGCAAAGGTAAATGGAGGAGCGATCGGGAGCTTGTACTTAAGAGGTGAGATCTTTAACCGTTTTTCTGACGGAGCCTGGCATAATACCCTGACGGAACGGGATAATTACACTATGACGGACGCGGTGGAGACTCGCAGGGGTGTTGACGGGTATGAAAAGGTGCCGTACGATTCGCTGGTCAGGGAAGCGTCCGTAATGATAAGGTTTCTGGACATTATCTCTCCGATCGTGTTTTCTCCGGCAAAGCTTACGTCATTTGCTGACATTTCAACCAATAAAAAGACCTATGGTGAAAATGAACATCTGCTTTTTAATGACCGGGCAACTTACGGGGAAGGGTATTCGGTCACTTATCTGCAGATGAATTATGGAAATACGGTATTTACTGAGTACATGAATGAACCTGTTGATCCGGAAAAGCTTAAATACGACGGTATGGACGGATACAGGGAATATGTGTACAGGAATTATGTTTCGGAACCTGAGATAAGCACACCGGTCAAAAACTGGCTGGAATCAGTGATCAAAGGAAAAGAGACAGGTTACGAACAGCTCCTTGCCGTTGAAGAAGGACTTTCAGATTTTCCGTATGAACTGAATACAGGGAGTTTGCCGACTTACGTGAAGAGCGAGGGTGATTTTCTCGATTATTTTCTAATGGAAAAAAGAGAGGGTTACTGTGTACATTTCGCTACCGCTTTTTGCATCCTTGCCAGACATATGGGGTATCCCGCAAGAGTCATTCAAGGGTATAAGGTGCGGGTGAATGCCGGAGAAACAGTCGTGATCACGGACGATACCGGACATACCTGGCCGGAAGTATATTTTAAAGGCAAGGGATGGATCCCGTTTGAACCCACGCCCGGCATGGACGGTGAAAGATACGCCGGATGGGAAGTAAGCTCCGGACAGATCAGGGACTATAGCCGTACCGAGACCGGCCGGGAGGGCGTTTCCGTGCAGATTCCCGATGAGGAACCGGAGTCTGAGGACGAGACCGGAGGATTCAGTGTTCCGGTGATGATGATGCTAATGATCACCGGAGTGGCTGTGGTCAGCCTGGCCTTGCTTTTCCTGGCACGGATACTGATAAAAAGGCGGAAGCTTTCCACTATGGATGAACAGGAGCGTTTCTGCCGTGAGTATGAAATGGTCATGAGATATCTTACGGAACTCGGTGTGAAAAAGGAACCTGCGGAAACGCTGTCAGAGTTTTCCGCAAGGGCTGATATTCCCGGATTTGAACAGTGCATCGAAGCTTATGAAGCATTTGCCTACGGGAGCGTGACTCCCACAGCTGAGGATACTCTGCGCATGTTTGAATGCCGCAAAACTTTGGATGACCTTATGAAGGACCAATATGGCAGAACATACTTCTGGCATAAATTCAAGCTTTGGCTGTAAATCATATATTTCTGATTTGGAAGGGTGAACATGAAAACGTTTTTAGATAAGATAAAAGCTGTTTATAAAAAGCTGTATGATGTTTTGATCGGGGGACATGACCTGTGGCAGCAGCTGCTCAATATAGCGGTTGTTATCGCCATAGTGGGAGCACTGGTATCCGCGGTCGTTTCCATATTTATCGAAAGTTCACCGATGGCTATAGCGGCTATCCTGATCACGTGCGTATTTGCTATCATCTGTCTTATAATTTCGCTTAAATCGAAGGATGTGATCTACGCCGCGGTACTTTTTTCAGTCGTTGCAAATTTTGTGATGTTTCCCCTCATGTATTTTTCATCGGGAGGATACCAGGGAGGCATGCCCCTGTGGCTGCTTCTCAGTCTGGTGATCAGCTGGGTGGTGATACGCAGAAAGATCCTGTATGTGATCTATGGTCTGGGACTTTTGTTCCAGTGCGGGTGTATCCTTTACAGTGAGCGGCATCCCGAATCGGTGACCCTGTTTGATTCGGAACATGCCGCAGCGGTAGATGTGATACAGTCACTGATCCTGGTGTCCCTGATCTTCGGGATCATTATCAAATATCAGAGCCGCGCTTACGAGAAGAAAAAGAAGGAACTCGATGAAGCCAATATGTTCCTGGAACAGGCAAATGAGAGGATCACACTGCAGTCCATGTATACTCTGGCCAAAACCATCGACGCAAAGGATAAGTACACGAAAGGTCATTCCATGCGCGTAGCCGACTATTCCGAGATGATCGCCAAGAGGCTGGGACTTGGCGAGACGGAAACAGATGAGATAAAAAAGATGGCAATGCTCCATGATATCGGCAAGATAGGCGTTCCGGATGATATCATAAACAAAAAGACCAAACTGACCGAAGAGGAGTATAACATAATCAAAGGACATCCGTCCATAGGATACGAGATCCTTTCGGAGATGCCGGAGATCAGGGATATCGGGATCGGAGCCAGATGGCATCATGAGCGTTACGACGGGAAAGGCTATCCGGATGGCCTGAAAGGAGATGAGATACCTCTTTCTGCCAGGATCATCGGGGTGGCGGACGCGTATGACGCAATGACCAGTAACCGCAGCTACAGACAATATATGCCGCAGGATATAGTTCAACAGGAACTCGAGAAGGGAAGGGGGACCCAGTTTGATCCCGAACTAGCAGAGATAATGCTTGGGATCATGAGGGAGGATAAGGACTATGAGTTACGCGAACACTGACGGATATACTGAAGGGTTTTACGATCATTGTCTTCAGAACGGGCTGTCCAAAGAAGTGTTTTTATCAAAGGATAATATTGAAAAGTACATTGCGGCATCGGTTGACGCGTATCGCGATTATCCGCTGTTTTTACATGTTTTTGGCGGCAGGTATGATGAAAAGACATTGGGACGGATGATGTCGGTGGATTTCAGGAGCAGGCTGGGCGTTATGGTTGGCATCGCCTCCGGAAATGAATACGAATCGATCATGATGATCGAGCCTCCGCTGGCGCGAAAGACAGGAATGGCTCAGTACGTAAAAGCGGCGAATGCCGCAGACTACTCGCTGATCTTTAAACCTGCGATATACAGACAGGAAGATTATGAAAAATTTGCCTTGAATAAAAGGCGGGCTTATCTGGATGAAAAAACCTGGTATATTTATATTTTCGCGACCCGGAAGGAATATCAGCATAAAGGGCACGGGAAAAAACTGATGAACCTGATGCTTTCGTTTGCCGACAGTACCGGCAGCCGTCTCTGCCTGGAAACGAATCTCTCGGATAATGTGGGAATGTATGAGCATTTCGGATTTAAGATCATGGATAGCTCAACATATAAAAACGCGCTGGAGCATTACGTTATGCTTTACACGGGAAAGAAGAATGGCGCGGATGATTTATGAAAATCAGTAAGATTAAAAGGATGACTTGCAATCGCAGGAACTAAAGAGTAAAATAGTATTTGAGGGAAAATGAACAAATGTTCGTAAAAAGTTGTTGACAAATGCTTTTACTTGATGTAACATGATAACAGAACATAAGTTCGATATTAAGGAGAGCTAAACATGGCAAAAGAGGAAAAAAATAAGACAGACAAGAACAAAGCATCGGAAGACAACAACAAATTAAAGGCACTGGAATCGGCGCTTGCTCAGATAGAGAAGGAGTACGGCAAGGGTTCCATCATGAAACTGGGCGATACCAGCGCCCATATGAATATCGAGACGGTTCCTACGGGGTGCCTGAGCCTCGATATAGCTTTAGGACTCGGCGGTGTACCCAAAGGCCGTATCATTGAGGTATATGGTCCCGAATCCAGCGGTAAGACCACTGTGGCGCTGCATATGGTCGCCGAGATACAGAAGAGGGGTGGCATAGCCGGATTTATAGATGCCGAGCACGCCCTTGATCCTGTATACGCGAAGAATATCGGAGTAGATATCGATAATCTCTACATTTCCCAGCCGGATAACGGAGAACAGGCATTGGAGATCACCGAGACGATGGTACGTTCGGGCGCGGTTGACATTATCATTGTTGACTCGGTTGCCGCGCTGGTACCCAAGGCTGAGATCGAAGGCGACATGGGCGATTCGCATGTCGGACTCCAGGCACGTCTCATGTCACAGGCTCTGCGCAAGCTGACAGGCGTTGTTAATAAGACCAATTGTATCGTAGTGTTTATAAACCAGCTGCGTGAAAAAGTCGGAGTCATGTTCGGCAATCCGGAAACCACTACAGGAGGCCGGGCTTTAAAGTTCTACGCTTCAGTGCGTCTTGATGTAAGAAGGATCGACAGCATCAAGGCTGCAGGCGAGACTATCGGTAACAGGACCCGTATCAAGGTAGTAAAGAATAAGATCGCGCCTCCGTTTAAGGAAGCCGAATTTGACATCATGTACGGGAAGGGCATTTCCCGTGAGGGAGATGTGCTGGATCTGGCGGCGGATCAGAATATCGTCATCAAATCAGGTGCCTGGTTTGCCTACAACGATGAGAAAATCGGTCAGGGACGGGAAAACGCGAAACAGTGGCTTGCGGATCATCCCGATATCATGGCTCGTATAGAGGAGCAGGTGAGGGAAAAATGCTGCACTCATTCCAATGATTCAGATGCTCAGAATGATACGGCTGCAAACACAGAAGAATAAACATCCTTACTTTATTACTGTCTCGCTGCGGGCGTTTTGCTCCGCAGCGAGGTTTTTTTGTACTAAAGCCCGAGGGCAGTTTCAGAGGTGTTCTTCTAAGAAACTGCCCCGAGCGAACGGGCACCGAGCGAACTGAAGGTTCGCGAGGTGACCTGTCGAATTGAGCAGGAGGGGCTGGCCGCCTCCTGCTCGATTGCGATAAGCAGGAGCTTCCTGTATACTATAAACAGTGACAGAAAACCTTGACTAAAAAAGATACCTCAAGTACATTTGGATTATTACTGACCTGGACGTTGGTAAAATCCAAAAAACACGAGAGGTATCTAAAATGAAT
>JAILRI010000217.1 GCA_024698555.1 Lachnospiraceae bacterium | reverse complement strand
TTACGCAGGAACACAGACAGAAAAGAATCTGGAGGCAGCATTTGCAGGTGAGTCACAGGCCAGGAACAAGTATACTTACTTTGCTTCAAAGGCAAAGAAGGAGGGTTTCGAGCAGATAGCCGCTCTGTTTCTGCAGACTGCTGAAAATGAGAAAGAGCACGCGAAGCTGTGGTTTAAGGAGCTGAACGGCATCGGCTCTACAGCTGAGAATCTGGCAGCAGCCGCTGACGGCGAGAACTTCGAATGGACCGATATGTATGAAGGTTTTGCCAAGACCGCAGAGGAAGAGGGGTTCCCCGAGCTTGCGGCACGTTTCCGCGGCGTGGCAGCCATCGAAAAGCGTCATGAGGAGAGGTATCGTGCCCTTCTGCATAACGTTGAGGCACAGGAAGTCTTTAAGAAGAGCGAGGTCAAGGTATGGGAGTGCCGCAACTGCGGTCACATAGTAGTCGGCACCGCAGCACCCGACGTCTGCCCCGTATGCAATCATCCTCAGGCATATTTCGAGGTGAGCGCGGAGAATTATTGAGTGCGCGCTTATTCCCCCCTCCACGCCTTAATCAGCTTATCCGCGGCTTCGAGCGCTTTGGCGCGGTGGCTGAATTTGTTTTTGATCTCGATCGGGAGCTCGCCGTCGGTCTTGCCGAAGGCGGGCACCCAGAACATGGGGTCGTAGCCGAAGCCGTTCGTTCCCTTTGCTTCGTAGGCGACTTTACCTTCATATATGCCTCTGACGGTCTGCTCGCTGCCGTCGGGAAATTTCAGCGCGATAGCGCAAACATATCTGGCACCTCTTAGTTCATCGGGTACTCCCTTAAGAGCGTCTATAATGGCCTGATTCTTTACGGAATAGGGCGTATCGTATCCCATATACCGGGCGGAATGGATCCCGGGCTCACCGTTCAGATAATCTATCTCCAGTCCTGAATCATCTGCCATGATGATCCTGTCATGTTTTTCTTCGTAATCCCAGACCGCGCGCACCTTGATCAACGCGTTTTCCTCGTACGTTGTGCCGTTTTCGTCTATATCACCCGAAAATCCTATGTCCTTCAGTGTTACAAAGTCGTAATCCGGCAGTATTTCGCGCACTTCCGCGAGCTTGCCCGCATTGCCTGTGGCAAGTATGATCGTCATATCTGAGATTTTTTTAGTGTTCATGGTATCAGTTGTTCTCCTATGTTCCAAGCAATAAGATGTCCGTTTTTGTAATGGCAGCTCGTATGCCCGCTGAAAAGCCTCAGAAGGAAGTAAGCATCATACGTTGTATCAAGCGACAGAAAGTGGCTTTAAGCGGTCGAGTGGCATCCCCTGTGTATTACTGCTTCCGCTCTCTTCGAATTATAAAACCCCTTCTGGTCTTTTGCAAGATTGTTTTAAAAAATGTTTCCCATAACGGCAGGCTTGTGGTAAAATTATTATGAAATATATGCTTGGGCCGGAGGCTTTCGATGAATATAGATACGATCACTATCACGCAGAATGACAAGTATAAAACTGTCGTATACCCCCATTATACAGATGCGGAGGAATGCACCGGCAGTGTCGTGGTGCTTCACGGAATGGCTGAGCATCATGACAGATATAACGAATTTGCTGATTTTTTAAATGCGCATGGCTATGATGTGTTCCTTTACGATCACAGAGGACACGGCAAAGATAAGAAATACGAAGAACTGGGGCATTTTGCGGACAATAACGGATACAGGCCGGTGATAAACGACGCCAAGGCTGTTCTTGATTATGTGGGCCGCAGAAACCGGGGCTACAGGCTTATACTGTTCGGGCACAGCATGGGTTCGCTCATCGCCCGCAATGTTGCTGCCGAGTATCCGGATATCGATGCCCTGATACTGTGCGGCACCGCGCAGCAGCCAGGTATCCTTACAGGTGTGGGTTCACTTCTGGCATCTATAGTCAAGTCTTTCAAGGGAGCCGATTACAGATCGCCTTTCCTTTCGAATCTTACTACGGGATATAAGGAATTTGCCAGGATCTCCAACAGGACCAAATTTGACTGGCTTTCGAGAGATAACAATGTAGTCGGTCTGTATATAAACGATCCCTGTTGCGGCTTCCTGTGCACGGCGGCATTTTACCACGATCTGATACATTTGACCGGCACCGCGTCTTCAACGGCGATCATCAGGAAGATGTCCAGGAATCTCCCTATTCTGGTGATTTCCGGAACGGATGATCCCGTGGGAGGTTACGGGAAGGGGATCGTCAAATTCTTCTCGCTTCTTCAAAAATACGGATTTGACCGGTCGGACTGCATCATCTATGATGAGTGCAGGCATGAGCTGCTGAACGAGCTGAATAAAGACGAGATCATGCAGGATATAGTCAACTGGCTGGGCAAGATCGGCGATCCGGATGATACGAAGAAGACCGGCAGAACGGCACAGCCGGATATGAGCGGCGACAGACGCAGGGAAACATCTGCCGGCGAAGGAAAGCATGCTGAAACATCAGTCGGTGAAGTAAAGCACGATGAAATAACTTCTGGTGAAGATGATCACAAGGAAATATCTGCCGGTGAAATCAAAAGTGAGACATGATCATCAATGGTATTGAGGACAGGAAGCCCGGAATGATTCAACTCCTCTTCGGAGGCTTCGGACCATAATACTCATACAGATATGTCTTGATCATGCCGTTGTAGATCTTTCTGTTTTTGTCAGCCTTGCGGCCGAAAGCTTTTTCGGCTTCCTCGTAGCTGGTGATAAAGAAATACGACCAGTTTTCCAGCCTGCCGAAGGATTCGCCCATGGCCTTGTACAGAGCCGGCATGGCTGCCTTTTCCTCCAGACGCTCACCGTACGGGGGATTGGTGATGATGAAGCCGTACTGCTTCGGGGAGCTTAACTCCCGCATGTCGCGCTGTTGAAAATGAATATGACCATCCACACCCGCAAGGCAGGCATTCTGTCTTGCGGCTTTTATTATTTCCCCGTCGATATCATAACCCTGTATCGACATCTTTACATCTCTTTTTTCCAGATCCCGCGCTTCTGTCCTGGCATCCTTCCAAACGGAAGGCGCGGTAAACTGCTGGCGTTCGCCGGCAAAACTCCTGTTCACACCCGGAGCGATCCCTGCTCCTATGAGCGCCGCCTCGATGGGAAATGTCCCGCTTCCGCAGAACGGATCCACCAGTATCCTGTCTGCTTTCCACGGCGTCAGCATGATGATCGCCGCAGCCAGGGTTTCGGTAATGGGCGCCTTGGCGGTCAGCTTGCGGTAGCCTCTCTTGTGCAGCGATTCGCCGGAGGTATCGATGGAAACGGTGACCCTGTCCTTGTTCAGCGTGACCCTGATGGGATAATCGGCTCCGCTCTTCGGAAAATGCTCAAGGGCATACTTTTTCTTCATGCTTTCGACTACTGCTTTGCCGATGATACGCTGGATATCCGACGGACTGAAAAGCTTTGATTTGATGGAGGCGGCCTTGGTCACGTAAAAATTCGCGTCTGCGGGCATCAGAGCAGACCAGTCGAGAGCCTTTACATTGTCGAACAGCTCGTCCCAGTTATGCGCTTCAAATTCACCGACCAGGAGCAGTACACGTTCGGTAGTGCGCAGGAATATATTGGCACGGGCGATATCTTTTTCATCGCCTTCATAGTAGACCCTGCCGTCCTCGACTTTGACGATGTTCAGACCCAGATCCAGTATTTCGCGTTTGAGCACCGCCTCCAGGCCGAAGTGGCAGGGAGATAAAAGAGTATATTTCATAATGATTCCTTATTCTGCCAGATCGATATATTCGATCAGGACCGAAAGATTCGAGTTGGAAATGATATTGATGACACGGCTGTTGATGGCGATCACCTGACCGTACCTGTTGAGAAGCGGGCCTCCGCTCGAACCCTGGGTGATGGGAACGGTATGGTTTACAAAGGTGATGCCGTCGAGGAAGCGCCCGGACATGGATACGATCCCTTCGGAGAAGGTGCAGCTGTAGCCTGCCGGGCTTCCCATTCCGTATACTTCTTCGCCTACCGCGGGAATATAACCCTTAGCGAGTGTCAGTACGCCGTGAGGCTTGCTTTCGCCTGTCACTTCGTCTACAGCTGCCTCATCGAGGCTGACCGTAAGCACGGCAACGTCATGATCGGGATCGGTCTTCATGCTCTCCAGCAAGTAGGTATTGCCGAGATAATCGGAGATCACCATCTGATATACTTTGGGAACATCCATTACATGGTTATTGGTTATGATCGTATTCTCGTCTGTAAAGAATCCGGATCCGGTGACCATGGAGCCCTTTTCGTTATAAATGATGACGATATCTACAACGGCATCCCGCGCCTGCTTGAATATCTCCTCGGGAGTCAGGGCTTCAGGAATATCCAGTCCCGTAAGAGTGGTGTTTTTGTCCGAGAAGCCGTCAAAGATCTTGTAATCGTTGGATTCCTTGGTCTTTCCTATAGTAGTCTTGTAGTATTCCTCCAGACTTATGATGTGGTCTTTGGTCAGACTGTCCAGAAAGGCTGAAATCTCGCTGCAGTCGACTGCCATGGTGATGTTCTGCGCAGCATTGACATACAGGGTCATGATGCCGAGCACCTGTCCTTTGGAATTGATTATGGGACCGCCGCCCATACCTACGCCTGTAGGCAGAGACAGCTGATTATAGTATACGCCTTTGATCAGATACCCCTCATTGGCGACCAGACCTGTGATGAATGTGCCGGTCAGGCCCGCGGGACTGCCGATACAGTAGACCCTTTCCCCGCCGATGGCTTTTTTGGCCAATGTGAGCGCCCCCGGAGTCGAGCCCGAAACCTTTATCACGACGAGGTCCTTGATTGCGTCACAGCCGCTGATCTCTTTGATAGGATAGGTTTTGCCGTTGTAATCGGTGATGGTGATGCTGGAAGCAGCAGCGATCACATGTTCATTGGAGATCACCAGGCCGTTGCCGATGAAAAAACCGGAACCGATATATACGGAGCCTGCGCTGTCTATGGTCTTTATCTCTACCATCGCGGATCTGGCGTACGCGTAGATGTCTTCGCCCGACATGACCTTCTCGCGTCTCATGAAGAGCTTTACCTTGATGCTTTCCGAACCGGAAGCTATGGTAAGGGTGGTATTCTTATCCTTGAGGGGCGTAAGAGTAACAGTACAGATGTCACCGTCCCATTCTCCCTTTACGATATCCACATAACCGCTTTTTTTAGCTTTGATGGTTACATCTTCGCCGATAGCCCTGTTCTTGAATGTGATGGTGAACTTGCCTTCTCCGTTCAGCCAGAGCTTCGAGGCCGAGCTTTTAAGCCTGCCCGCCGCGTGCGCGAAAACCGCGTCGCCGGCCGCTATGGAGGTTATGCAGATCGCAAAGACCAGCATAGCGGTGGCAAACAGTCTGAATATTATCGATTCCCGTACTTTCCTTTTCATTGTCATTCGACCTTTTTTCCTTTTTCCTTCTTTTTTGGAGTGTTTCAGGATCAGAATCCGTGACTTCCGCCGTGGCTTCCGCCGCCACCGCCGCCTCCGCCACCGCCGCCTCCGCTGGAGCGGGGATGATACTTCTTCTCAGTGTGGCTGTAGGTTAACTGAGGAGGCGTGTAGTTGATGTTCCTGGCTGCGTACATCAGCATCTCTTTGTCAGTGGTCCTGCGCGCTTTGGACGTATTGCGGGCAATGATGTAGCAGATGATCATGCCCAGACCAAGGGCAAAGAACGCGTTGGTTATGTACTTGAGCGGCTGGGCTATGCGTCCGCCTTCGAGAATGGTGTAGATCTGGTCGAAAGCTTTCGAGGCACAGCCGTAATAATCACCGTCCGAGGCTAAGGTATATACATTGTCGGTGATGGTGTTGGCATAGGAGGTGGTGATCCTTCCGCCTATGGTATCCTTGGAACCGTTATTGGCTTCCACGCGGATCTCGCGGGTTCCCATGTCTATCAGGAACAGCACGCTGGACTGCTGGCCCAAGTAGGCGGCCAGCCATCCCGCGGCATAGGATTCGGTGGAATATGCGGTGCTCGAGGTGGATGCAAAGCCTACATTGCCGTAGGCAGTGACAGGCGCCATATCGGCGGCCAGCTGCAGGCATTCGTCCTCACTCATAAGCCCGGCGGCATCGTCGATAAATACTCCCCATCCTGTGTCGGGATTTGAATAGTATCTGAAGACCTCGGCGTTTGTACGGCGGGAGGGGATGAGGACCAGAATGAACAGCAGCGCGGCGATGGCGGCAAAGGCTTGGTTATTCCTTTTCGCTTTCTTTGATTGCCTGTTTTGCACTGTCATCACCTCCAGTCCTGTTAAACTGCGGCAGAGGCCGCGTAGTTAATGTGTTATAGCGAAGCATCAGCTTGAGCAGTATGAAGAATACCAGTACCAGCATGATGATGCTTCCGCCGTAGTACCATATGTCAGAGACCGGTTTGATCAGCCAGAGGAGTCCCGCGATCGCCGCGGATACTATCAGGGGATAATGCGTGAAGCCGAACAGCTCCTTCTTTTTCTTGATGGGCTTGCCGGTCTGGGGGTCAAAATTATTCTGCTTTTTGACCTGAAGCACACCGCCGGTGGATTTCAGACCTTTGTCGTCCTCGCCGGTTTCCCATTTTTCGATCTGGGAATTCTGCATGGCAAAGATGCCGCGCGCGATGGCTACGAATATGGCTGACCCGGTAGCTACTATAAGGGGGTGGAATGCCGGCATGACAGTCAGGAGAATGAAGCATACTATAGCTGACAGAGCGGCTCCGATCAGGTATTTCTTAATGTCTATCGGAAGGTCTCCGCAGGCTTCGCCGGTCTGACCGTTGACGGCAATATACGCCACACGATCCTCGCCTCCGGACTCCTTGT
>JAILRI010000185.1 GCA_024698555.1 Lachnospiraceae bacterium | reverse complement strand
ATTTTGACAGGCTGCTTTTTGAGGACGAAAGCTACAATCTCTTCATGCTGAGGCTTTTGTTCACCGACTCCGAGATCTACGGATATCTCATCGAGCGCATATCGATCTCATCATAGCCCTCCATGAGATATCCGTAGATCTCGGAGTCGGTGAACAAAAGCCTCAGCATGAAGAGATTGTAGCTTTCGTCCTCAAAAAGCAGCCTGTCAAAATCGGGAATTGCGACAGACCCGTCAAACTGTCCGGCTTCCTTTAACGAAACGCCGTGTTCCATACGCATCAGCGGTACAAAGCCGTTGCCTGCGTCGTCATGCTGTGACATCAGTTCGGAGCTGACAGCTATGAAATAGAAATTCTTGTTCCACATTTCCACCGAGTATTCAAGTAGAGGCGTAAGCTCCTGAAGGTGCTGCTTCTCAGAGGCGGAAAGCATCATGGAATTCATGGCCGAAACCTGCCATTTCTGGTCTTTAAGCGCAAATGAGTGCCGGTTTATCAGCTCCAGGGTGGAATTGTCGTCGGTGGCGCCGCAGCCGCAGGAGCGGTTGGGCTTAATGGTATAATCGATGCAGCGTGTTATTTCGGTATCCCGGACGTTACCTGCATCCATCCGGTCAAGCAGCTCAAGGATAGTATTCACTTCGCTCTCGTAATCGGGCGCAACGGTTGAAATAGGCGGAAAATTAAGCTTTCCGCTCATGATCCCGTCAAATCCCGAGACAATAACATCCTCGGGAACGCGCAATCCGGCCTCTTTAAGCACCGCGCAGGCTGCTATGGCCATGGTATCGTTGGCACAGACGATAGCCTCGGGGATATCGCCGGATGCCAGAAAGCGTTCTGTGGCTTCTCTTGCCGGTCTGTCCCAGAAATCACCGTAGGCGAGCCTCTCTTCCTCAAAAGGAATGCCGTGCTCGGACAATACCTTCTTATAGGCTTCGATACGTTCATCGGAAAAATCGTTGCCCTTTATGCCCGCGATCATATTGACTTTGCGGCAGCCGTGGATGTCGATGATGTGCCGGACCATGTTCCCAAAGCTGTCTCCGAAATTCGATTCGATATTGATACAGCCGTCTATATGCCTGTCCATTGCAAATATCGGGATATTCATGTCCTCAGCCGAGGATTTGATCAGCTCTCTCATCCGGGGCGCCTTTATGGTCTCGCCGAGGATTATCAGGGCGTCTATGGGAAATTTGGGGATCATTTCCACCAGTGATTTCTCATTCATGATCTCGTCATCATGCTTGAGCGGATCGGTCGAAAGATTGAAAATGATCACCGCGTATCCTTTTTCACGACAGGTACGGTTCAGCCTTGAGATAAAGCTGAACTCCTTTTCCTCATATACCTGTGCGCCGCAGACGGCGATGACCTTTTTGCGTTGCTTCATCTGTTGCAACCTCCGTAAAACACGCACTTGCCTTTGATAATACACACTGTTTTGATTATGCCACAACCCGCCCTGTATTTCAATACATAATTGTTCGTCCGGACGCAATAACGCTTGAAATTCAATCGTAAAAGTGATATCATGGTTAATGATTTTTATTTTATAATGATTAAGGGGGAGTTTTTATGGCACGTGACAATTGGTCTTCCAGAATGACTTTCATCCTGGCTGCGGTCGGTTCCGCAGTAGGACTGGGCAATGCATGGCGTTTTCCGGGTCTCGCAGCCAAGCACGGCGGAGGAGCTTTTCTGCTTGTATATCTGGTTGCCCTGTTTTTACTCGGTATTCCGTTGCTCGCCATGGAAATAGCAATGAGCCGAAAGATCAAGCAGGGTGCTCCCGGAACCATGGGAGCAATCAAAAAGCCGGCTGAGCATATCGGCTGGATTGCGGTTTCCAACGGTCTGTTCATTTCGATCTATTATGCGGTCGTATTTGCATGGGTAATACTCATGTTCTTCCTGAGCGCCAAATTCGCAGGCTTTACCGGCACTCCGGACGGCATCGAACAGGCAAGCTCGCTGTGGCTTACCACCATCAAGACCACCGGCACCACAGACGGATACAACACGATATCCCTTCCTGTACTGGGATGTCTGATCCTGGCCTGGGGCAGCTGCTATTACTGCATCCGCAACGGTTCCCAGAGCGTCGGCAAGGTGGTAAAATACACCGTTTCGCTTCCCATCATCTGCCTGCTCATCCTTGCCATCCGCGGCATTACGATGCCGGGTGCGGGCGCAGGACTTGCAAAGCTCTTTATTCCCGACTGGTCGGCTCTTTCCGATTCGACACTGTGGGTTGACGCCATCGGACAGGTATTCTACTCGCTGTCCGTCGCAATGTCTATCATGTTCGCTTACGGCTCATTCTTAAAGGACGATGCCAACATCGCGGTAGACACGATCATCATAGCAGTCTCCGACATGCTCATCAGCGTGCTTGCGGCTGTTGTTATGTTCACTACCATGGCGGGAACCGGCATGCTGGACAACATGACCGCATCGGGTATTTCCACCGCATTTATCGTATATCCGCAGGCTATCGTGAATCTGACCAATTCACCCGCGCTTAACGCGCTGTTCGCATTCGTGTTCTACTTCTGCCTCATCACGCTGGCTATCGACTCGCTGTTCTCAATAGTTGAGGGTACAACGACCGCTATTTCGGACAAGTTCGAGATCAGCAAGAAGAAAACAACGATCACGATGTGCATCATCGAATTCATCATCGGTATTTTCTTCTGTACAGGCGCAGGACTTGCATGGCTCGATATCGTCGACAATTTCATCAACAGCTATACTCTGGTGCTGACCGGTATTCTCGAAGCCATCGCCGTAGGCTGGTTCTTTAAGACGAGCAAGGTACTTGATGAGATAAACCGCAACACTTCCAAGTTTAAAATGCCTGTTGCATGGTTCTATCCGTCCATCAAGGTCATCACTCCCGTGGTGCTTACCTTCCTGTTCATCTGGAATCTGGTAACGCTGTTCAAGAACGGCGGCATTTACGGCGCTGCTGACGGCTACAGCCTTTCCGCCAATATCATCGGCGGCTGGCTGATCATTGCGATCAGCATCTTCTCCGGAGCCATCATCAAGCTGATCGTTCATCATCTTGAAAAGAAAGGCTTTAAGGAAGCGGTACGCAGCTGGGATGATTGATCGATCCAGCCAATAAAAAAAACCGGTTCGATCCGTAAAGGTGCCCTCAATTTATGGGTTCCTGCTGGGGTCGAACCGTTTTTTGTCCTGTTGCCGTATGTTCAGCGCTTTATTACGGCGGTCTCCAGCATGATTGCATCTGCCTTGCGCTCGATAGCGGAATCGGTGATCTCCTCTAATGATATCT
Organism: Lachnospiraceae bacterium; assembly: GCA_024698555.1. Classification (GTDB taxonomy): domain Bacteria; phylum Bacillota; class Clostridia; order Lachnospirales; family Lachnospiraceae; genus RUG11977. The sequence continues at coordinate 1,481 of JAILRI010000185.1, read as the reverse complement.
TTTTCATAAGCTCTTCAAACGAGCTGCAATGATACTCTGTCATCTTCGCGTCTACCGCATCGAGCAGTTCCGAACCGGTCAGCTTCAGTTCCTCTTTTGCGGCAACTGCGGCATAGAAGCTGTGCTCCTGGATCGAACGCTCCAGACCCTGATCCATCATTTTGTAATAGCCTCTTACGGTCGGGTCGGAAGTAGTCTTCAGATCATTAAAGGTTGCGACATACTGCGCTTCGGGCGTCATACCGAAGAAATTCATGGTGTCGCGGTAGGCGATATTATAGCGGCGGTTCCACAGTTTAAGCTGCATCAGCCTCGGAAGCTCATCATATTCGGTCATAGCTTTTGCCTCACGGCTGATCTTCTCGAGGATCTCTTCGTCGGTGACTTCTGCCTCCACCGTCAGTTCTTTCTTCAGCATATCCTCACAGGCTGCAAGGGATTCGTAGCCAAGTCTTCCGCACACGAATTCTTCGGTCCAGGAAGGCTCCACATTGCGGTCGATAGTTATCAGCGTGATCTCAAAATCGACCTCCATGCCCTCAAAATCTCCGTACTGCTCTCCGGTAAGCGTTGCCGTCACATCTCTCACCTCGCCGACCTTCATGCCGAGCAGCTTCTCGTCAAGTCCCGGGCCGTACATCTCATCTCCGATCTTCGCATAGCTGTTTTCAAAAAAATAGGCTTTCACCGGAAAGCCATAAAGGTAGGGCAGGATATCGATATACACCTCGTCTCCCCATTCGACTTCGGCCTCATGCTGATCCACCTTGTATTTGTTTCTGTACAGTTTCAGGAAATCTTCCTTGGCCGCAGCGAGTTGTTCGGGTGTTGCCTCCACCGGCTCGGGCCATACAAACTCCCTGCCACGGTATGCGGCAAGCGTGCAATAATCGGCGAGTTCCGCATAAGAATAGTAGTAATCTTTCCCGACATCGGGGTATTCATAAGTGTATTCCCTGATTCCGGTAGGGTAACCATATTCATTGAGCACTAAAGGATCGTCCGACAAGGCCTGCTTTAACTCGTCGGCGCTGGAGAACCAGCCGAATATCCCGTTGTCGTACCAGTTCCTTATGATATCCAGATCCACGCCGTCCCCGAAGAATTCGTGAAGATAGTCGTTGATCACATCTTTGAGAGTATCTTCACCGATCTTGTCATAGATACCGAGAAGGAATCCCGCCAGATCGTTCAGGTTGAAATATTCCTCCTCCTGCCATTTTTCAATATCATAAACAGTTTTTCCTTCTTCCTTCAGTAAATGCTCTTCAAAAGCCCGAACCCCGTAGTCAAATGTCACCTGCGCAATCTTAGAATCCCCTTTAAAAAGGCATAGTTCCGCATCTTTTTTATGTATCTGCGAATCTGTCAGAAATTCCAGCCTCATGCCCGAAGCCTGCTCCAAAAATGCCTGCACCAATGATTCGGGAGTGATCACAGCCTTGAAAGATGCGGAACTATGCCTTTTTAAAGGGGATTCT
>JAILRI010000122.1 GCA_024698555.1 Lachnospiraceae bacterium | reverse complement strand
GCAGGTGAAAAGACCGACCGGGACGATGCCGGGAAAACAGATAAAAATGGGCACACGGGTGCATCCGGCGAGCCTGCGGTAGCATTCGAAAAGGTTTCATTTTCATACGCAACTTCCGATGATGACGCGATCACCGATATTTCATTCAGGGCAGGGAAGGGCCAGACAATCGGGATCATCGGCGGTACAGGCTGCGGTAAGTCAACATTGGTCAACCTGATCCCCAGATTCTATGATGTGACTGACGGGCTCGTAACGGTTGACGGGCAGGATGTAAGGGATTATCCGAAGGATGTGCTGACCGGAAAGATAGGTATCGTACCCCAGAAGGCGGTCCTGTTTGAAGGAACGATCCGTGAAAACATGAAATGGGGTAATGAAAATGCCGATGACGCGCAGATAAGAAAGGCGCTTGAGGCGGCACAGGCTGCGGAAGTCGTGGACGGCAAAGAAGGCGGGCTCGACGCGCATGTGGAACAGAACGGAAGGAACTTCTCGGGCGGCCAGAAGCAGCGTCTGTGCATTGCAAGAGCTCTGGTAAAAGAGCCCGAGATACTGATCCTCGACGATTCTTCGAGCGCTCTTGATTTTGCGACGGATCTGAAACTCCGCAGGGCTATACATAACCTTGAAGGCAATATGACTGTTTTCATCGTATCCCAGAGGACCGCGAGCGTGCGAAATGCCGACAGGATCCTGGTGCTCGATGACGGAAAGCTCGTCGGAAACGGCACACATGATGAGCTGATGAAGGACTGCAAAGTATACCGGGAGATCTATTACTCCCAGTTCCCCGAGGAGAAAGACGCTTAAGGCGGCAGCCGGGCATTTGTAATAAACGAAAGGAACAAACTCCATGAGCGATTCGGATAAAAACAGGAAAAAGAAGCTTCCTGCCGGCAGCAGCGCGGTATTGAAGAAAGTCCTGCGTGTGATCGGAAGGCACGAACTGCTGATCGGTTTCAGCATATTGTTTGCGACAGGTTCGGTCATTATGCAACTGTATGTACCGATGCTGTTCGGCGACGCGATCGACCGGATCAAAGACAAGGGCATGGTCGACTTTGCGCTGATAGGCATATATCTGACAAAGATCCTGATCCTCGTTGCGGCATCTTCGGTGATCGTATGGCTGATGAGCCTGATCAACAACAGGCTTGCCTTCAAGACGGTACAGGATATAAGGTCAAAAGCGATCAGACAGCTTCAGGACCTCCCGCTCTCATACCTTGACCGCTGCAGTACGGGAGATGTCGTACAGCGCGTGATCGCGGATACGGACCAGCTCGCGGACGGACTGCTTCTGGGCTTCAACCAGCTCTTTTCCGGGGTTGTGACGATCATAGTCACGCTTGTATTTATGTTTTCGAAAAATGTGATCATCACCCTGATGGTGCTCGTGATGACGCCGGTGAGCTTCCTTGTGGCCAGGTTCATCGCTTCACGTTCATATAAGATGTTCGGCAAGCAGACCAAGACCCGCGGAAGGCAGACGGCTCTCATTAACGAAGTGATAAGCAATCAGAAAGTGGTTAAGGCTTTCGGATGCGAAGACAGGGTTTCCGGCAAATTTAGGGAAGTTAACGAAGAACTGAAGGGCTATTCGCAAAGCGCGGTATTTTTCAGCTCTCTTACCAATCCTTCGACCAGAGCGGTCAATAATGTGATCTATGCGCTGGTAGCGCTTGTGGGAGCATACAGCATAATGTCCGCGGATCCGGTCGGCGGCGGTCTGACAGTCGGCGGACTGACGGTCCTTCTGGCATACGCAAACCAGTATATGAAGCCATTCAATGATATCAGCTCGGTAATTACGGAACTGCAGAACGCTCTTGCATGCGCGAACCGTGTATTTGAATTTATCGAAGCCGAACCGCAGGTGAAGGAAGCAGACGTGCTGATGAAACCCGCGGAAGGGCTTGTGGATATAGATCATGTGGACTTTTCTTACGTGAAGGAGAAACCGCTGATAGAGAATTTCACATTTACCGCAAAACCCGGAACGACAACCGCGATAGTCGGGCCTACAGGATGCGGAAAGACTACATTTATCAATCTGCTGATGCGTTTTTATGATGTGGATAAAGGCTCGATAACCGTTGACGGACAGGAGGTCCGTGAGGTTACGAGACATTCGCTGAGGTCCAATTACGGAATGGTACTGCAGGAGACCTGGCTGAAAGCCGGTACCATAAGGGAAAATATTGCCTTCGGCAAACCTGACGCAACCGATGAAGAGATAATACAGGCCGCGAAAGACTCGCATTGCTGGGAATTTATCCGCAGAATGCCGGGCAGGCTTGACTGCGTCGTACGTGACGATTCGCTCAGCCAGGGTCAGAAACAGCTTCTGTGTATCGCGAGAGTCATGCTGTGCAGGCCTCCGATGCTGATCCTCGATGAAGCGACTTCAAGCATCGATACACGTACTGAGCTGCAGATACAGGAAGCATTTGCGAAGCTGATGAAAGGAAGAACCAGTTTTATCGTGGCTCACAGGCTTTCGACCATCCACAATGCCGATAATATCATAGTAATGCAGGCCGGAAAGATCCTTGAACAGGGCGATCATGATTCGCTCATGAAGAAAGGAGGATTCTATATGAACCTCTACAACTCGCAATTTGCGGGGGTGGAGTGAAATCTTACAAAAATGTAAGAAAGAGATGATAATTTGTCACCCGAATCGATTTTAAAATAACCGGACCTCCCTTATATTTAAATCATCAAATAAAACAAACACGGTGATGAGAAATAAGGGAGGTTTAATTATGAATACATGGCTGAGCAGCATTATGGACGGATTTAAAATATATTTTGTTTATGCGGCACCGATCAGCTTACCGGTCATGGTGATCATGATGATCGTTTCAAAGAAGATTAATCTTGTTGAGCTCGTGATCAGGCAGCTGTTCGTAATGTATGTCTGCTGTGTTATAGAGCTTGTATTCTTCCCGCTTCCCACGATGGAGGAAGCTTCACAGCTCAGCATACAGTACCAGCTGATCCCGCTGCATTTTATCGCGGATTTCATGGATGACTCGTTCATCAGAGTATTCTGTCAGGTAATGTTCAATGTAGTTATGATGGTTCCCCTCGGAATGTTCCTTGAGTATTGCCTCGGACTTGATATCAGAAAAGCGATCCTGGTCAGCTTCGCGGTTACCGCATTTATCGAGATCGGACAGCTTACCGGACTGTTCTTTATCTTCAAAGGTTCATACAGGCTTTTCGATGTTGATGACCTTATGCTGAATACACTCGGCTCGCTCCTCGGATATTCTGGCATCCGCAGGGCGGAGGGTCGCTTCATTCCCGCGATCACCTCCTATGACAGATTTATCGGCAAAGACAGCATCCTCGAGTACCGTCTGTGAACCAGGGGGACGGGGTCAGTGGTCCAAAATTCCGCGGGGGAGTTCTGTGCTCCGCACTCCGTACTCTGCCTGTGCCTTCTCGCGAAGCGACAACTTCGGACCGGAAATTCTAAGTATCCCGAGCGGATGTTTACAGTATGATACGCAAACGCCGCTCATCCGCCATCCATGGCGGGAGCGGCTC